>NZ_JBSGDP010000008.1:0-140719 GCF_053602435.1 Nocardia sp. NPDC004415 | reverse complement strand
TCGGCGAAGGTGTTTAGTGGGGGGGGGGGCGCGGGGGGGGGGGCGCCCCCTTACGCCCGCCGCCGGGGGGGCCTTATCTGCGGCTGCGCCGTGACGTCTCGCCCCTCGGACGCGAGGCGGGCCGCACACCGTGGTGGTCGGGGAATGTTGCACTCTGGATGCTTCCCGAGATACATCGGTAGAATTTCGACGGGTGCTCTGCCCTTGGAGGGGGTGACTTCGCGTGTTGCGCAAAGGCGACGTGTTCGCCGGGTACACGATCCGGCGTGTACTGGGTCAGGGCGGCATGGGCGTGGTGTATCTGGCGCGTCATCCCCGGTTGCCCCGGCTGACCGCGCTCAAACTGCTCAGCCGTGAGCTGTCGGCCGATGCCGAGATCCGGCAGCGTTTCGAGCGCGAGGCCGATCTGGTCGCCCAGCTCGAGCACCCGAACATCGTCAATGTCTACGACCGCGGCACCGAGGACGACCAGCTCTGGATCTCCATGCAGTTCGTGGCGGGCACCGATGTGGCGACCGCCGACGTCAACGTGCTGACCCCGGACCGCGCCGTGCAGATCGTGAGCGAGACCGCGACCGCGCTGGACTTCGCGCACGCGGGCGGGGTGCTGCACCGGGACGTGAAACCGGCCAACATCCTGCTGGCCAAGCCGCCGATCGGCCGCCCGGAACGGGTGGTGCTCACCGATTTCGGCATCGCGGCCGTGCGCGACAGCGAGACCACCCTGTCCTCGGCGGGCACGATCACCGCCACCCTGGCCTACGCCGCCCCCGAACAGCTCGCCGGGGCGCCGCTGGATCATCGCGCCGACCAGTACTCGCTGGCCTGCACGCTGTTCTGGATGCTGACCGGCTCGGTGCCGTTCCCCGGCCCGAATCCGGCCACCGTCATCCAGGCGCACCTGAACGCCCCGGTGCCGCCGCTGCGCAGCCAGCGCGGTGACCTGCCCGGCACCCTGGACGCCGTACTGGCCAAGGCCACCGCCAAACGGCCCGACGCGCGTTTCGCCAGCTGCGCGGAGTTCGCGCAGGCCGCCAAGGCGGCACTGTTCGCCGCGCCGGGTCCGTGGCATCACCGGCCGCAGCCCACCGCCACCGGCGTCGTCCTGCGCGCCCGCGAGCAGTATCCGCAGCCCACCGGGTACGCGCGGCCGAACACGCCGCCGCAGCCCTATCCCCAGGTGTCCCCACCGCCGCCGGTGACGCCCGCGCAGCCGCATCCGCACGCCGCGCGTCCGCCGTCGGCTCCGGGGCGCCGGGTCGCGCCGCGACCGGCGACCATCGATTTCCCCGGTGGGCGTAACCATCCCGGGTTCATCGTGCCGCCCCAGCCCCGTCGTCCGTCGTGATCGAGGCACCGGTCGGCGTCCCGACCGGCTGCTAAGGTTTCGTTGATTTTCCCGTGGCGGGCCACCCGGCCGCGGCTTTCGTGCTGTACGCGCGTGCGCTGGTGGGTCCCGGCGCACGGCGGGAAGTGGAGCAGACATGCTGGCCAACGGAGATGTCTTCGCCGGCTACGTCATCGAACGGCAACTCGGTCGCGGTGGCATGGGTTCGGTCTATCTGGCCAAGCATCCCCGGCTACCCCGGATGACCGCGCTCAAGCTGCTCAACCGCGAGATGTTCTTCGATCAGGAGGTGCGGGCGCGGTTCGAGCGGGAGGCGGATCTGGTCTCGCGCCTGGATCATCCGAACATCGTCACCGTCTACGACCGCGGTCTCGACGACGAACAGCTGTGGATCTCCATGCAGTTCATCGACGGCGTCGACGCGGCCTCGGTGGACCCGCAGACGCTGCCGCCCGCCCGCGCGCTGCAGATCGTCAAGGAGACCGCCGACGCGCTGGACTACGCGCACGGCATGGGCGTACTGCACCGCGACGTGAAGCCGGCCAACATCCTGCTCGCCCGCTCCGGCGCGGGCCGCGGCGAACGGGTGTATCTCACCGACTTCGGTATCGCCCGATTGCGTGACGACACCGGCCATCTCACCCAGACCGGCACCTTCACCGCCACCCTGGCCTACGCCTCCCCCGAGCAGCTCACCGGCGCCGCGCTCGATCACCGCTCCGATCAGTATTCGCTGGCGTGCACCCTGTTCTGGCTGTTCACCGGCTCGGGTCCGTTCACCGCGACCAATCCGGCCGCGGTCATCCAGGGCCATCTGCAGCAGCCGCCGCCACCCCTGAGCAATGTGCGGCCCGGCCTGCCCTACGCCCTGGACGCGGTGCTGGCCAAGGCCATGGCCAAGCGCCCCGACGACCGCTTCGACTCCTGTTCGGACTTCGCGACCGCCGCGCTGGCCGCGCTGAACAATCCGAGCTCGCCCGCCCTCCCGATCACCGGCCCGCGCCCCGGCACCGGCGGCGCGCATCCGCTGGCAGGCGGCCCGCAACCCACCACCGGCGGTGCCTACCCGCAGACCGGCGGCGCGTATCCGCAGACCGGTGGCGCCTACCCGCAGACCGGCGGCCCGCGTCCCACCACCGGCGGCGCGATTCCGCAGACCGGCGGCCCGCGCCCGACCACCGGCGGCGCCATCCCGCACACCGGCTCGCCGTACCCGGTGGCCGCGCCGATGACGGGGGCGGGCACCCAGGGCCCGATGACCGCCAATCAGATGCCCACCCCGCAGTCCACGGGTGGCGCCCAGCATCCCTACACCCAGCAGTCGCGGCCGCAGTACCCGACGCCGCCCACCGCGCCGCCGAGCAACTTCGCCCAGTACCCGCAGGGTCCGCGCCCGCCGGGCAAGTCCAACAACGGGCTGATCATCGGCATCGTGGTGGCGGTGCTGCTGGTGATCGTGCTGCTCATCGCGATCGGCGTGGCCGTCAGCGACGACAAGTCCACCACCACCGGCTCCACCACGACCAGCGTGGTGGCGGGCAAGCAGGTGACGCCGAACGCCGACGCGATCAGCGCCGCGTTCAGCCGGATGGTGCCCGCGACCGTCGACGGCGAGACCGGCTACAACCAGGCCACCTGCTGGGAGACCGACACCAACTACACCCCCTCGGCCAATGACGGCGACCCGGATTTCGGTGCGTGGGTGTGGCAGTGGCGCTGCTACGACGGCGGCGGCGGTTCCGGTGACGACCCGTTCTACCGGTTCTACGTCTACAACTCCGCGGCCGACGTGCAGGCGGTGATCAACGGCCTGCCGTCCAACACCAAGTCCACCGACAGCAACGGCGGCAAGCAGTACACCAACTACAAGTACACCGACAACGGGAACAAGATCATCACCCAGTTCACCGGCGATCCCGATCGCGCCCAGTTCCTGATGTTCACCGACGGTTACGGCGACCCCGACGACGTGCTGCGCTGGTGGCGCTCGGCACCGTTGAACTGACGATGCGCGACGAGACCGGCGTGTTCGCCGGCTACACCATCGAGCGGCTGCTCGGCCGCGGTGGCATGGGTTCGGTCTACCTGGCCCGGCATCCGCGCCTGCCCCGGCGCACCGCGATGAAGCTGCTGAACAGGGAACTGTTCGGCGACAACGAGATCCGGGCACGGTTCGAGCGCGAGGCCGATCTGGTCGCCCAGCTCAAGCACCCGAACATCGTGACCGTCTACGACCGTGGCGTCGAGGACGATCAGCTGTGGATTTCGATGCGCTACATCGAGGGTTCCGACGCGGCGTCGCTGCCGGTGCCGGTGGACCCGGCGCGGGCGGTGCGCATCGTCGCCGAGACCGCGGCGGCGCTGGACTTCGCGCACAGCCGCGGGGTGCTGCACCGGGACGTGAAACCGGCCAACATCCTGCTCGAGCAGGCGCACGGCGGCGAGCGGGTGTATCTCACCGATTTCGGTATCGCGCGCCTGCACGACGACACCGCCGCCAAACTCACCCAGACCGGAACCTTCACCGCCACCCTGGCTTTCGCCTCGCCCGAACAGCTCTCCGGCATCGCCCTGGACGGCCGCGCCGACCAGTACTCGCTGGCCTGCACCCTGTTCCGGCTGCTCACCGGCACCACGCCGTTCGAGTCCGGCAACCCGGTCGCGGTCATCTCCGGCCACCTACAACTCCCCCCGCCCAGCGCCCGCGCCCTGCGCCCCGAACTCCCGCCTGCCCTCGACGCGGTCATCGCCCGCGCCATGGCCAAGCGCCCCACCGAACGCTTCGCCACCTGCGTGGAATTCGCCACCGCCGCCGCACAGGCCCTCGCCGGCGCCCACCCCTTCCCCGCCTCGGCCCCCACCCGCACCTATCCCCCGAACTCACCCTTCACCCCGGCCCCGGGCTACCCGATCCCGAACACCGGCGGAATCCCCACACCGGGCGCCTGGCCCGCGGCAGGCCCCGAATCCTGGCCCGCGGGCGCCGTTTCCGGCCCCGGCCAGTCGTGGGCGAGCAACGGCCAGGCGCCCAGCAACTCCTGGCCGGGGCAGCACGTCCCCGGAAACGCGCGCGCGGGACAGCATTTCGCCGAAGCGGACGGGAACGGCTCGGGCCGGAAGTCGGTCGCCGAGTCCTACCTCGGCCCGAAGCGG
Organism: Nocardia sp. NPDC004415; assembly: GCF_053602435.1. Taxonomy (NCBI): domain Bacteria; kingdom Bacillati; phylum Actinomycetota; class Actinomycetes; order Mycobacteriales; family Nocardiaceae; genus Nocardia; species Nocardia sp. NPDC004415. The sequence goes on along the minus strand of NZ_JBSGDP010000008.1, from coordinate 136,218 downwards.
AAGTCACGCTGGCAGGCCACTCCCGGCGGGTGGATCGCGATGATCATCCTGATCGCGCTGGTCGTCCTGTTCGCCGTGAAGATCCTGACCATGTCCTCGGACGACAATGCCTCGGCCGCGGCGGCCAACGAAACCGTGGACAGCACAACCACTTCCGTCACCACCGTCGGCCGGCGGACCACCACCACCGCGCCGACGACCGCCGACCGCGCAGTGATCGGCGCCAACGCGGCCCAGCTCAGCGACGAGTTCCCTGGCATGCTGCCGCACACCACGGCCAGCACGCTGGTGCACGCGGGCTCGGGCTTGGGCGGTGCGGGCTGTTTCGCCTACGACCCGGCCACCGCGAGCCGCGACGGCGACGATGCCGACATGGGCGACTGGTCGGTCATGTGGCGCTGTTTCGGCGGCGGCAACAAGGCCACCTACGAGTTCTTCCTCTACCCGTCGGCCGACGCGGCGGCCGCGACCGTCGCCGCCCTGCCCGCCAACGACGCCCACCCCACCGTGCATACCGGACGCGACTACACGAACTTCGTGCTGCACGACAGCGCCGCGCGCTCCCCGCGCATGGTCACCCGCTTCGACGCCGACCCCGCCCGCGCCGCGATGCTCATGTACAGCCGGGGTTTCATCGCCGACGAGGCCGAGATGCTCGCGTGGTGGCACGCGGCGCCGCTGGTCTGAGCGCGGACTCACGCCGAGGCGGGAACCAGCCTGTGGTTCACGAAGTCACACACCGCCTCGAACCCGATGGCCCGGTAGATCTTGTTCGAGGACCACATCCCGGCTTCGATCTGCCGTTCGGCGACCGCACGGGAGATGCTGCGCGAGGATTCCGTCTCCGCCGCGAATTCCTGGGTCATCCGCAGGCACCACGCGAGATCGGCGGCCGTCGCCGGACGGGGTTCGCCGGGGGCCGTGGGCTGGTGCGGGGTGTTCAGGGCATAGAGGCGCGCGGTGTAGTCCGGGTGGTGGGTGCCGCCGGTGGTCGCCGACCAGCGCGCGAGGAAGGCGTCCACCGACGCGGCCGGTCCTTCGACACAGGTGAGCGGCCCGTCCAGGGCGGACAACGCGTCGGCCACGGCCGGAATACCCGGCGCCGGAACGACGGTCAGGAACCGGGCCGCGTCCGTGGTGATGTCGACGTGCACCCTGTCGACGGTAGGCGCCCCCGGCGGGACTCGCAGCCGGTTTTCGGTGCCGCTCAGGGGGTTTCGAGCACGTCCCGATCGGTGCGTAGCTTCAGCAGGATCAGGCCCGCCGTGCAGGCCAGGATCAGGCCCGCGACGGTGATCTCCACGTGCAGCCCGGCCAGGCCGAGCCCGGCGCCGACGAGTCCGCCGACGAAGAACAGCCAGCCCAGGACCCGGGCCACGACGACGAACCCACGGTTGCCCGACGCGGTCGACAGTGCCTGCTGCAACGGCGCCGCGGCGGCCGAATCATGGTTCATCGCCGCCTTTTCCAGCCGGGATGTCGAGTAAGCTCCCATCAGATTCTCCCTCGATGACGCCGATCAGATTCTTGCGTCGCGCAGCTTCGCGCGTTCAGGGGTTTCGTTCCGGGCGTCTCATGCGTAACTTTGCTCACACACGCTACGACTCGGGGACGCCGAACGCGCGCGACACGTCCCCACGACACGCCGAAGAGATCAATCCGATATGTGGACCGTCACCATTTAAAATGCGCTGTTTCGGCCGTCCTGCACTACTGTGAGGCGACTCGAAGCCGACGAGGAGTAGTAGGCGATGGATGACAGCAGGGCCAAGATCGTAGGTCCGGCGATCGCTGTTGGCGCGGTGTCGCTCGGACTGATCATCATCGGTGCGTGCGGTGTCGGCCAGCAGGACGTCTATGTTCCGCCCCCGCCGATCGAGGCGGAGCTGGCGGTGGCACCGGCCCCGGTCGCCGACGAGCAGACCACCTCGACGAGCTCGACCGTCTCGATCCCGCCGTCGCCGAGCTGGCGCATCGCACCGCAGATGTCACCGCGGAAGCCGTTCAGCCTCAGCTCCACCGAGACCTCCCCCAGCGAACCGCCCGCCGAGGGCGAACCGACCGAGGGTTCCCGGCCGTCCGAGGCGACCACCGAATCGCACCCGCCGGAGACCACCACCGTCGAGGACCAGCCGGTGACGACCACCCGGCCCCGCGTCACCACCACCCGCCCCACCCCGACGCGCACCGTCCCACCCCGCATCACCACCCCGTTGCAGATCCCGACGCCGGACGACGAGGACGAGGAAGTCACCATCCCCGACTTCCCGCCCACCCACGCCTACGACCACGCGACGACCGATCCCGCCGACACCGGCACGACCCCGGTCCCGGCCGAAACCACCCCCCGGCCCACCCCCACCCGCGTTCCCCTCGCCCCCACCGAGGCGACCACCACCCCGCGCGCCGACGGCTGACAGCACGATGGTGCGCACCCGGGGCCGGGCACGCACCATCGGTACCGAACGCTAGAGCTGCGGCAGGTCGTAGGAGCCGACCCGGTCGGCCAGCACCCGGCGATGTTCCAGCGCGCCACCGAGGGTCTGCCCGATCGCGGTCAGCCGGGCGACGTAGTGGCTCACCGGATATTCCGCGGTGACGCCGATACCGCCGTGCATCTGTACCGCCTCCTGCCCGATGTGCTCGGCGGACTTGCCGATCTGCAGCCGCGCGCGCGAAGCCACCACCGGGTCGTTGCCGCCGTCGGCCAGCGCCGCGGTGGCGTAGAGGCTCATGCTGCGGGCCAGTTCCAGCGAGACGTAGCAGTCGGCCGCGCGCTGGGTGAGCGTCTGGAACTTCGAGAGCGTGACGCCGAACTGCTTGCGGGCCTTGAGGTATTCGGTGGTCAGCGTGAGCGCGATCTCCATCGCGCCCACCGACTCCGCGCACAGCGCCGCCTGCGCGTAACCCTGCACCAGCGCAATCTGCTCGGCCGCGTCGACGGTGTCGCCGAGCAGTTCACCCGGGGCGCCGTCGAGTTCGACCTGCGCGCCGCGGCGCCCGTCGAAGGTGCGGTAGGTGCGCCGGACCACCCCGGCGCCGGTCGGGTCGACCAGGAACAGCCCGACCCCGCCGCCCGGCAGCACCGCGCTGACGATCAGCTCGTCGGCGCAGTCACCGCGCAGCACCGGGTTCTTCACGCCGGTCAGCGTGTAGGAATCGCCCTGGCCGCTCGCGGTGGTGGCGAGTTCGGTGGACGGCCAGCGCTTGCCCGGCTCGGTGTGGGCGAAGGCGAGCAGCTTCTCCCCCGCGGCCAGCGCGGGCAGCAGCCGGGACCGCTGCTCGGGACTGCCGACCAGTTTGAGCAGTTCGGCCGGGATCACCACCGCGTCCAGCACCGGTTCCGGTGCCAGCGCGCGGCCCAGCTCCTCCTGCACGAGCATGGCCTCGACCGGGCCCGCGCCCGCGCCACCCTCGTCCTCGTCGATGGTCAGGCCGAGCACGCCCAGGTCGGCGAGCTGCTTCCAGACGGTGCGGTTCCAGCCGGGGTCGGTGTCACCGGCCTTGGCCAGCGCCTCGCCGTCGTAGAAGCGGCGCAGCAGATCGCGCACGGTGTCGCGCAGCATCGTCTGTTCTTCGGTCAGTGCGAGATCCATGGCAGCGCCTCACAATCCGAGGATCGTGGAGGAAATGATCGAGCGCTGGACCTCGCTCGAGCCTCCGTAGATGGACACCTTGCGGTAGTTCAGATAGCCGGGACCGCTGTGCTGGGCCCACGGCGGGGAGGCGATGCCCTCGGCGTCCACCGGCAGCGCGTCGGCGCCGGCGATGTCGAGCAACAGTTCGGTGGCCGCCTGCTGCAACTCCGAGCCGCGCAGCTTGAGCACCGAGGACGCCGGATTGGGCTTGCCGTCGGCGGAATTGGACACCACCCGCAGCTGGGTGAGTTCCAGGGCCAGCAGCTCGTTCTCCAGCTCGGCCACCCGGGCGGCGAAGACGGGATCGTCGAGCAGCGTGCCGTGCCCGGTGCTCACCGAGCGGGCGTGGTCCTTGGCCAGACCGATCTTGACCTTGGTCTTGCCGACGCCGGTGATGGAGGTGCGCTCGTTGCCGAGCAGGAACTTGGCGTAGGTCCAGCCCTGGTTCTCCTCGCCGACGAGCTGGTCGGCGGGCACCCGGACGTTCTCGAAGAACACCTCGTTGACCTCGAAGCTGCCGTCGATCAGTTTGATCGGGCGCATGGTGACACCGGGAGAGTTCACGTCGAAGAGCAGGAAGGAGATGCCCGCCTGTTTCTTGGGCGCGTTCGGGTCGGTGCGGACCAGGCAGAAGATCCAGTCGGCGTACTGGCCCAGCGTGGTCCAGATCTTCTGGCCGTTGACGATGTAGGAGTCGCCGTCGCGGATGGCGGTGGTGCGCAGCGAGGCCAGGTCGGAGCCCGCGTCGGGTTCGGAGAAGCCCTGGCACCACCAGATGTCGAGCGCGGCGGTGGGCGGCAGGAAGCGCTGCTTGAGCTCCTCGGAACCGAACTGGGCGATGACCGGGCCGACCATCGAGGCGTTGAAGGTCAGCGGCTCGGGCACCGAGGCCAGCTGCATCTCGTCGAGCCACAGGTGGCGCTGCATGGGCGTCCAGTCCTTGCCGCCCCAGGCCACCGGCCAGTTGGGCACGGCCAGGCCGTGGTCGTTGAGGATCTTGTTGGCGGTGACGATGTCCTCGCGGGACAATTCGTGTCCGTATTTCACCCGGTCGCGGATCTCGGCGGGGATCTCGGTGCGATAGAACTGCCGGAGCTCGTCACGAAAAGCGAGCTCTTCGGGGGACAAGGCCAGCTTCATACGGGTCTCCCAGCGTCTCGTAGCCGTCGAGGGAAAACCTACCCCTTGGTAAACCCGGATGTCGACTACATCACACCCATCGCACGCCCGGCTCGGCCGCGTCATCGGTGGTCTACGGGCCCGCCGACGACCTGGTACGTTGCCAGACGGGCCGGGGAACCGGCGCGGAGCATCCATCGAGGAGTACGGGTGAACGGCAGATCCATCGCAGGTAGGGCGGCGACGGTCACCGCGGCGAGCATCGGCGCCCTGGCGCTGCTGACGGCACCGGCGAGCGCCGCGCCACTCGAGGACGGCCTCACCCACCTCACCGAGATCGCCGGGGAGGACACCGCCACCCGGGCCGGGGTCGGCGCGCTGACCAGCTTCACCGAGATCGTCGGCGGGGACGCGCTGCGCGAGGTCGCGGCCCAGTTCACCCCCTTCAGCTACGCCGCACCGACTTTCGGCTGCGGCAGCAACGGCCCGATCACCACGATCATCGCCGCCGCCACCTACGAGGGCCCCGGCCCGCGCGACGAATTCAGTCTCACCCCCGGTGACATGCGCTTCAGCGCGAGCCCGCGCCATTCCGGTGTGCCGCTGGCCTCGGGCCTGAGCGTGGCCTGGGTGAATGTGAACACCGGGCACAGCGGCATCGTCGCCCTCGACGACCAGACCGAATACCACCTGCCCTCGCTGTCGAAGACCGTGCACACCGGTGCCGGAACGGTGATCGCCTCGATGTGGGGCGCCATCGACTACCCGGGCGCGCGCTGCGTGATGACCCCGACCGTGGGCACCTTCGTGGTCCCGGATCTGCCGGTGCAGCAGACCGAGGCCCCCGCGGCCCCGCCCACCCCCGAACCTATCAGCCCCGGCTCGGGCGAATCGAACTCCGGCGGACCGAACACCTCCAAGGCCCCGGCACCCGAAACCCCCGCTCCCGCACCGGCTCCGGCCCCCGTCGAGACGACGACACCCTCGCCCGCACCGGCCGCGCCGAGCGCGCCGTCGGCGGTGACCGTCGACGGCTGACCGACGCGGAGTCCCGCAGGGTTCAGCCCTGGGGGCGGATACGCAGGACGGTGCCCTCTTCCGAACCCGCCAGCAGCGCCGACGGATCGGCCGGATCGGCGACCACCGCGGTGAGCGGCTGGGTGGACAGCACAGTGCAGGCCGCGCCGGTGACCGGGTCGACGCGCACGAGGTGGCCCGCCAGCGTGGTGACGTAGAGGTCGCCGTCGCGCACGACCAGGTCGTCGACGAAGTCGGGCAGGGAGCCGAGCGAGGTCAGGTCGGCGATGGTGGTGCTGTCGGCGGGGTCGGTGCGCGACAGGCGCAGCACGCGCCCGACGGGACCGGACCCGGCGACGAAGTTCGCGGTGACGTAGACCGAATCACCGGACACGGCAATGCCGTTGGGGCCTTCGACGGACACGTCGGCCCACCAGTCCATGTCCTCGCTGCCGTCGCGGCGCAGGCGGTGCACACCGTCGGAGGCGGTGACGTAGAGGTTGCCCGCGTCGTCGAAGGCGGCACCGTTGGGGTGCGCGAAACCGGTCGCGAAGGAGGTCGGTGTGGGGTCGGCGGCGGCCGGGTCGAAGCGGACGATGCCGCCCGCGCCCGCCAGCGGCGAATTGCCGGTGACCACGTAGAGCAGCCCGTCGGGGCCGAGGCGGACCGCGCCGGGCGAGGGCACCGCGACGGTGCCGGTGAGCCTGCCGTCGCCGTCGTACCGCTGCACCTCACCGCGCATGACCCGGGCGACCCACAGGTTCCCGGCGCCGTCGATGCCGAAGTTCTCCGACCAGTCCAGCAGCGGCACGGCCGACCGGATGGCGATGTCCTCGCGGGCCTGCGCGCAGGAGGCCACCGGCGCCGCGCTCGCGGGCCCGGTGCCGATCGAGGCGGTGGTCACCACGGCCGCGCCGACGACGACGTGGGCGACGCAACGACGGATCGACAACATGCACAAACCTCGACTCTGTTGACTCAGTTCGACGCGGGAAGTGTAGCGGCTCCGGCGCATCGATGGTGAGCGCACTCTGCACTCCGGATCAGCCTCGCACGCGGCAGCTTGCACGGCGAGTCCCGCACGGACTGATCTTGTCGCACAGGACGATTCGGCGACCAGGCCGCTGTGTCACAAGAGCGCGTCCCGAAATCCGGTGCACTGCCCCTACGCTCACCGCGGCCGGGACGGCCATAATCGAGCGGTGCCCTCTTTCGACAGCGCCCGCGGCCGCCTGCACTACCGGCGGTGGTCGCTCGCGCGGCCTGCGGCCACAGTGGTGCTGCTGCCGGGCACGGGCCAGCACAGTGGGCACTACCACCAGTTCGCCGCCGCGCTGGGCCGGGCCGGGATCGAGCTGTGGGCCCTCGACACCTCCGGGCAGGGCTTGAGCGAGGGCGATCCGGACGCGCCGGGCACCCTGGACGAGCTCGCGGGCGATGCCCGCGGATTGCTCGCCCTGGCACACGCCGCGCACGAGCGCGCGCCGGTGCTGATGGGCCATTCGCTCGGCGCGGCCACCGCGCTGACCGTGGCGGCCACGGCGCCACCCGATCTCGCCGGACTCGTGCTCTGCGGCACTCCACGCCGCGGCACCGAGATCACCCCGGACCCCGCGCGAGCGGTCCTCGCGGTGCACGGCGTGGACGATCGGCGGGCGCCGATCGATGTGATCCGGCTATGGACAGCGCGCCACGGATCGGTAGATTTGCGCGAGTACGCCGACGCGGGCCACGACCTGCTGCACGAACCGGTGCGAGGGCGCGTGGCGGCCGATATCGCGCAGTGGGTACTCGCCACGCGGCGATGACGACGAAGGGGGAAACGGTGCAACCGAATCGAACGGGGCTGCCGAACACGGCCGCACTGGGCACGGCCGTCGACGAGGGCGGGCTGTGGATCGACGGCGTGCTGGTGGCCGACGGCGCACCCGAGCGGTGCGCGCTGCGCTACGAGCGGCTGGCCGACGCGGTGGAGGCCCAGTTGCGGGTCCTCGGCGCGGCGCAGACCCTGCCGGGCTTCGGTGGGCTGGCCTCCGGCGCCGCGCTGCGCACCGGCTTCGAGTCCAAGACCGGCGACGCGCTGGATCAGCTGCGGGCCTACGCGCGCACCGCGCGCGAGCTGGCCACGGTGTTCCGCGCGGCCGGTGCGGCCTACCGCGAGAACGATCAGGCACTGGCCGCCGCGCTCGACCGCCAGGGGGACGGCCATGCGTAAGCTCTCCGGCACCGATCCCGACTACGCGCCGGTGGTCGAGGTCTTCGACAATCTCTCGCACGCCGAGATCCACCAGGCCGTGCAGCAGCTCGACCCGGCCGCCCTGGCCGCCGCGGGCGACGCCTTCCTCACCACCGCCACCGGGCTCGGCGACGAGGTGGACAACGCGCACGGCGAGATCCGCGCGGCACTGGCCGACGGCTGGCGCGGCGGCGCCGCCCAGCAGGCGGTGGACGCGGTGAGCGAGTTCGAGCAGGCGGGCAGGCGCATCGCCGATGTGCTCACCGCCGTCGGCGTGCGGCTGGCCCGCGCGGGTGACGCCGCCGAATCCGTGCGCGCCGCCATCGCCGAACCCGATGCGGCGCAACCCGATCCGTCCGCGGCGCTGCTGGACTCCCAGCAGGCCGCCGACAACGCCACCCTGGTGCGCGGGGCCGAGAACGCCCGGCTCGACGCGGTGCGGGCGATGGAGACCATCTACGGCGGCGCCCTGGTACCGACGGGCTCGGGTGTGCCGTCGTTCCCCGTCCTCGACACCGCGGCGGGCACCGCGCCCGGCACCGGCACCACCCTCACCGGCGCTACCCCGGCGGTCACGCTCACCGGCGCGAACCCGTCCACGACGGACCCGTCGACGACCACCACCGGCGAGACCCAGGTGGCCGGCGTGGTCACCGTGCTCCCCGCCGACCCCACCGCACCCACCCAGGGCCAGCCGCAGACCCCCTCGACCACCCCGGCGACGACTTCCGCCCCGGGCACGGTCACCGCTGCCGCCGCGCCGGCCGTACCGGCCACCACCCAGCCGGGCGGCGTGGTCACAGCCTCTGGCACGACCTCTACCACGACCTCGGGCACGGGACCGTCCGCCGGAACCCCTGGCACCATCGCGGGCTCGCTCCCGGGCGCCGACTCCCGCACCCGCCGTGACCGTTCCGGAAAACCGGCCGACACCTCCGGCACCGGCGCCCCCGCCGACGGTTCCCCCACGACGGTCCTCGGCGGCGACCAGACTCCGGAACACGGCACAACACGCCCCGGCGATGCCACCGTGGCTGCCGCGACAGACCAGCATCCGGGCGACGACACCGGGACCGCCGCCACCGACGCGCGCCCGGAGCGCGACGCCACCAGCGCCGGGGGCGAGGCCGCCGCCGGAATGAGCGCGGGCGCGATCGGCGGGCTCATGGGTGGTGCCATCGCCGCCGACAATCAGCGCTCCCCCGGCGGCCCCCGCCATCCCGCGCCGCCGGAGGAACCCGACGACGAGGACGACGAGTTCCTGCGGTTCCTGGACGAGGAGCCGACCTACCTCGAGCCCGCCGACGAGGTGAACGCCCTGATCGGCCGGATGGAGCCGACCAGTCCCGCCGTGCTCGGTGAGTGGACCGAACGCGAGTGAACTGGCATGTCACCCCGGACCAGTTCGCGCTGGCCTGGACGCGCGTCGACGGCGACCGCATCCCGTATCCGCTCGCCGTCCGCGCGTCGGCTCGCGACACCGTCGAGCGCGCCGCGCAGCAACCCGCCCTCGAAGCCTGGTGTGCCCGCACGCTCGACGCGGATCTCGCGGCCGCGCTGCGGGTGCTGGCCGACCCGGAGATCCGCGTCGAGGTCTGCGGCCGCACCGCCGTTCCGGTGCGGATGCTCGGTGCGGTGAGCGCCGATATCGCGGTGCTCGCGGTGCAGGAGCCCGGCAGCGCCGAGGATCGCGGCGGCCCGCTCCACGTGCAGGTCGGCAGCACGAGACGGCTTGCCGCCCAGATCTTCTCGCGGCTACCCGCGCAGCGGCCCGGCAGTCTGCCGCGGCTCGGTGTCCCGGTCGCCAAGGTCCGCGAGGACAGCCGCGATCTGGTCACCGCGCCCGTCGCGGGTCCCTCCGACGCGGCGCGCGTGCGGCGGCTGCTGCAACGCCCGCGCACCGGCATCGGTCAGATCCTGGTCGCCGCGGGCCGCGAGAAGGACCCGTCCGGGGTGCTGTCGTGGATCGATGTGACCGGTGACGGCCGCTACCTCGTGCACACCGCCCACCGGGTCGACATCACCCCCGCCACCGCCGAATCCTGCGTCGACTGGCTGCGTCACCTGCTGCGCAACGTCTGATCCTTCCGGCTACGCGGTGGGTTCGGTTCCCAGGCGCAGGAATCCGTTGAGGGCCGACAGTTCCTCCGGGGTGTCCGGGAGGTATTCGGTGAGCAGCGGGGAGCGCAGGATGATCGCCTTCCACATCGCGCGGCTCAGGGTCGCGTGGATGACGGTGGGCGAGAGCAGGGCCCGCATGCCGAAGGGGGCGTCGGCGGGGGTCGAGGTGGTCATCGACAGCAGCACCACCGCCGCCTCACGCCCACGGAACCGGTCGGGGGTGCCGACCAGGACGTCCTCGATCTTGGCGCGCGCCAACAGGGTTCGGATGCGGGCCACCTGGGCGGCGTAGGGGGCGACCACGAACACGTCGTGCGGGTGCAGTTTGCGAGTGCGCCCGGCCGATGTCCAGGTCTCGCCGAGCAGCAGGCGCACCCGGCGCACCACCTCGCGGGCCTCGGCGTCGGCCTCGGTGGCATTGCCGCGATGCTCGACGAGCACAGTGCTCACCCCGGGCGCGATCCCGGCCAGATCGCGGGCGAGGGTGACGGTTTCGCTGGCGCGCAGCTTGCCGTCGTAGCAGCCCGCCGACACCGGCGCGCACACCGCCGGGTGCATGCGCCAGGTGCGGTCGAGGAAATAGCCGTAGGTGGCGGGCAGCGTGCGCGCGCCGTCGCACAGCCAGCCCAGCGCCGAGACCTGCACGGGCAGTGGGTGCGCCGCCTGGGCGCGCGGGGGCTGCGGGTCGCCGACGAGCAGCAGATTGCGCGCGCTCACCGCGACCGCGACGGTGTCGGGGACCGAGGTCTCCCCCGCGTCGGCGATCACCAGCAGGTCGAGGCTGCCGGGCAGGATCAGCGCGTCGTCGACGAAATCCGCCGGGGTACCGCCGATCACGCAGCCGTTGACGGCGTTGTCGAGGAAGCGCGGGTAGCGCGCGGCGTCGATGGCCGACCATTCCGGGCCCACCGAGGCCACGTCCTTCTTGGCCACCAGCTCGGGCAGCAGACCCGCCTCGACCACCGCGTCGAAGATCCGCTCGATCACCGCGTGCGACTGCGCCACCACACCGACCCGCCACCGGTGCCGGGTGACCAGCCGCTCGATGGCATGGCCGAGGGTGCCGGTCTTGCCGGTGCCGGGCGGTCCGTGCACGGCCAGGTAGGACGATTCCAGCGCGCCCACCGCGGTGGCCAGCGCGGCGGCCGGATCACCGTGCACCTCGGGCAGGGCCATGCCCTCGCGCAGGCGGGGCGGGCGGCGCAGCAGCAGGTCGTAGACGGCGTTCTCGGGGACCCGGGGCAGGGTCACCAGCAGGTTCTGGGCGGTGGACTCGAGCGCGGCCTCGATCTCGGCCTCGCCGTCGGGCGGGCCGGGGGCGATGGCGGCGGGCAGGTCGTCGTAGGACGGGCAACCCGCTGGCAGCAGTTCCTCCAGGCGGACGGTGTCGTCGAAGTCGGCGTCGATCGCGCAGCCGAGCACGGTGGCGGTGGCGGTGGCACGGCGGCCCAGGGTCTGGGTCATGCCCGCCGCGGCGGCACCGTCGTAGATGGTGACCATCTGGGTGCCGGGGGTGAGCGTGGCGCCGGTGCCGAGGCGGCCGGTGAGGGTCAGGTAGCGGCGCATGGTCGGAAGTTGCGGGGTGCGATGCCATTTGGTGTCGACGGTGCCGCGGTCGGCGATGAGCACGCCGGGCTCGTCGGCCCATTCACCGACCGGGAGGCCGAGCCGGTCGATGTGGGCCCACCAGCGTGGCTGACGTTCACGCCGGTGGTAGCCGAGTACGGCGGCGGTGAGCGCGGCGGCCCTGGCGGCGTCGCCGGTGCCCTCGGCGGCGAACTCGGTGAGCGCGGCCTCGAGCGAACCGGTGCGCAGCGAGGGCGGGAAATCGGCGGCGGCCACGGCGAACCGGCTGCCCGGCACCTCGATGCCCGCGCCTGCGGCCCGGTCGAGCAGCCAGTCACGCAGCGCGAGCACGGTGGCCGCGCGGCTGTGCGTGCCGGGCAGCAGGGCGGCCAGACCGGTGATGTCGTAGGACTGTTCGCCGATCAGCACGGCGGTGCGCACGATCGGCGCGAGGTCGACCAGGGCGCCCGCGGCCAGCAGCGCGTCGAGCAGATCAGCGCCCGCCCCGACCCGGCCGGACCAGTCCAGCAGCGCGGTGCGCACGGCCGAACCGTAGTGGTAGACACGCACTTCCGGGTTCGCGGCTCGGTGTTCGGCGATGATGTCGAGCAGTTCGTCGAGCAGCGCGGCGTCGGCCACCGGCGGGACCTCGGGCCGGTAGACGACGGTGTCGGCATCGGCCAGTTCGACGGTGCGCACGGCGCCGTGGTGGTCGAGGTCGATGATCAGGGCCAGGTCATCGGGGCACGGCGCGGGCAGCGCGCCGAGCACGGTCGCGTCGCGCAGCGCGAAGGTCGGTTCGCCGGTGCGTTCGCGGTGCAGCTGGATCTCGGCCTGACGGCGCAGGGCGTGCACGGTGCGCGGCGTCAGGCCCGGCACCGGGGTGCTGGTGGTGGCCAGCCGGTCGACGGTGAGCACGCCCGCTTCGCGCAGCCGGGCGCGCTGGGTGGGCCGGATTCCGGCCACCAGCAACAGGTCCCGCGCCGTCGCCACGGCCGTGCGGCAGATCGGGCAGTGCCCGCAGGCCAGGTAGCGCGGGTCGCCCCACTGCACCGGCAGCAGCTCGGCGAGTTTGTCCTCGATGATGTGCTCGACGCGCGCCCGCCGGGCCCGGTACAGCGGCGTGAGTTCGGCCGCCGCCGTGCGCTCTTCGCCGTGCGGGCCCGAAAGATACGCCACCGGATCGACACTCGCCCCCAGCGCCGCGAGTTCCTCAGCCACGGCGGCGAATTCGAGCCGCGCGCAGAGAGCCTCTAGCACCGGATCGGCGGGCGCCACCTGCACCGACGCGGCCACCCGCTCGAAGGGCGTCCGCCCCGCGACCACTTCCCGCCGCAGCGCGCGAGCCCCACCCGCACCGCCGAGCCGGGGTTCAGCACTCTCCGACCGCCCTTCACCCGCGGCACCCGACCTCGCGACACCCGCGTCCACCTGCCCGACACCACCGACACCGCCCGGCCTCGCGTCGCCCGCATCCACCTGCCCGACACCGCCGGACCTCGCGCCGCCCGCGTCCACCCGCCCGATGCCGCCGGGCCTAGCGTCGCCTGTGGCTCCCGCCCCAACTCGGCCGGCGGCCCCTTGCCATACGTTGCCGATATCTCCCGAGCCGGTCTCCGTACGTACGGATCCAGTTGCCGGAGAAGGACTCTGCGCATCGGAGCCGCCATCGAACCCACCGTGCCGGGCCGCGTCTCGCACCGCGCCGGGTGCGTTGGCCCAGGGGCGCTGCTCGGAGTGGAGCGGGCCGCCATCGTCCGCCGGGGTGCCCGGCCGGTCTGCCCAGCGCCCGTCGGGCGCGGCGCCGACCATCGCCGGGCGGCGCAGGCCGGCGGGTAGTCGGACCGTGTCGGAGCCGATGGACGCGTACATCGTGTAGCGGTCGCCAGTGCGCAGCAGCAGGTCGACCCCGCAGGCGAATCGGCCGTCGAAGAAGACGGCGCCGACGATCGCCTCGGCGCCGGAGCGGACCGCGTCGGCGGTGCAGGTGGCGGCGATGGTGAGCGCGGCGATCCGGGCGGCCGGGTCGGCGCCCGGGATCTCCGGGGACGGGATGCGGGTCAGGCGGGAACCGAAGTGGGCCGGCAACTCCGGAGCAGGCGGGCGCGAGCGCAGCAGCGGCGCAAGGGAGTCCGGTACGGCGGGCAGGTTGCCCAGGGCGGCGTCGACGGCCCGCAGAAGCGCGAACTCGCAGTTCGCCGCGCGTGCGAGATCCCCGACGGCACCGACCACCCGATCACCGGACACGAACAACCGCGGCCCTCCTGTGTTCACGCACACCCGACGGCAACACCTTAACCAGCGTCGCGGGCGACCAGGGCGCTACCCGCGGACATGTCGGCTCCCCGACCTCGCCTCAGGAACGCGGCTTGCGCCGTTCCGTGCGCGGCCGGGCATCGCGGTCGCGTCGCGGGCCCCGCGAGGCGAGCCGCTGCGCGGGCGGACCCTGGTCGGGCTGCAGCTGGATCAGCACGCCGCTGATCCTGGTGCGCCGCAAGGCTTCCAGCGTCTCGTGCGGCAGATCGGCGGGCAGCTCGACGAGGCTGTAGTCCGGGCGGATGCTGATGTGCCCGAAATCGCTGCGGCGCAGGCCGCCCTCGTTGGCGATGGCACCGACGATCGCGCCGGGCACCACGCGGTGCCGCTTGCCGACGCTGATGCGGTAGGTGGCCAGTTCCTGACCGGACTCACGGGAGAACGACGGCGGACGCGGTCCGCGGTCCTCGTCGTCGTAGCGGCGCGGGGCGCGCTCACGGTCGCGATCGCGATCACGCTCGCGGCGCGGGGCGGGCTCCGGCTCGGCGGCCATGAAGAAGTTGTCGCCGTCGTAGGAGGCGACGGCCAGGGCCGCGGCGATGTCGACGAGCGGGGTGTTGTGCTCGGCCTCGTAGTCCTCGATGAGCTTGCGGAACAGCGCCACATTGTCCGAGGACAGGTTCTCGGTGATCGAGTCACCGAACTTCGACACCCGCTGGGCGTTGACGTCGTCCACGCTGGGCAGCTGCATCTCGGTGAGCGGATGCTTGGTGGCGCGCTCGATGGCCTTGAGCAGGTGGCGCTCGCGCGGGGCGACGAACAGCAGCGCCTCGCCGGAACGGCCCGCGCGACCGGTGCGGCCGATGCGGTGCACGTAGGACTCGGTGTCGTGCGGGATGTCGTAGTTCACCACGTGCGAGATGCGGTCCACGTCCAGACCACGCGCGGCCACGTCGGTGGCGACCAGGATGTCGAGCGCGCCCGACTTGAGCTGGCCGATGGTGCGCTCACGCTGGTTCTGCGCGATGTCACCGTTGATCGCGGCGGCGGAGAATCCGCGCGAGCGCAGCTTCTCGGCGAGCTCCTCGGTGGCCTGCTTGGTGCGCACGAAGATGATCATCGCCTCGAAGTCCTCGACCTCGAGGACGCGCGTGAGGGCATCGAGCTTGCGCTGATGCGAGACCTGCACGTAGCGCTGGGTGATGTTGGTGTTGGTCTGGGTCTTGGACTTGACCGTGATCTCGACCGGGTCGTGCAGGTACTGCTTGGAGATCTTGCGGATCGCGCCCGGCATGGTCGCCGAGAACAGCGCGACCTGCTTGTCGTCGGGCGTATCGCGCAGGATGCGCTCCACGTCTTCCTGGAAGCCCATCTTGAGCATCTCGTCGGCCTCGTCGAGCACCAGGTAGCGCAGCTGGCTCAGATCCAGCGTGCCCTTCTCCAGGTGGTCGATCACGCGACCGGGCGTGCCCACCACGACGTGCGCGCCGCGGCGCAGGCCCGACAGCTGCACGCCGTAGCTCTGGCCGCCGTAGATGGGCAGCACGTGCAGGCCGGGGATGTGCGAGGAGTACTTGCCGAAGGCCTCGGCGACCTGGATGGCGAGCTCGCGGGTCGGCGCGAGCACCAGGGCGCTGGGCTTGCGCTGCGCGGTGTCCAGACCCATCAGGATCGGGATCGCGAATGCCGCGGTTTTGCCGGTGCCGGTCTGGGCCAGGCCCACCACGTCGGCGCCGGAGAGCAGCGGGGGAATCGTCGCCGCCTGGATCGGGGACGGCGACTCATAGCCCACATCGGCGATGGCCCGCAGGACGCGGTCATCGATCCCGAGGTCGGCGAAGGTCGGGCCGTCGTCGTGCCTGTCGTCGTCGGCAGGAACGCTGTCGACCTCATTGGTACTCATTGACCAGGAGTTTACTGCCTGGCGGTAGCTGTCCCAACCACCAGGTGAATACGGTGAGACCTATGCAACTGCAGAACCGGTCAGAGCATCAGGAACCGGCGCCGGTGACGGTGCCGATCGCGGTCGTCCAATTCGCGCCGCGGACCGACCCCGCCGTGAATCTGTCGTCCCTGCGCGAGCACGTGCGCACCGCCGCGGAGGCGGGAGCGCGGGTGGTGCTCGCGCCCGAATACTCGATGTTTGCGGTGACCCGCCTCGACGAACGCGTGGTGGCGATCGCCGAACCGCTCGACGGGCCGTTCACCACCGGACTCGGCGCGCTCGCAGCCGAATTCGGGGTGTATCTGGTGGCCGGTGTGGTGGAGCGCCCGGCGGGCGAATCGGACCGCATCAGCAACACCCTGGTCGCGCACGGACCCGGCGGCGACGTGCTCGCGGTGTATCGCAAGGTGCATCTCTACGACGCGTTCGGGCATCGCGAATCGGAGGTCGTGGTGCCCGGTCCGGTGACCGAACCCGCCACCTTCGCCGTCGACGGTGTGATCTTCGGCATGCAGACCTGTTTCGATCTGCGTTTCCCGGAGGGCTGTCGGCGTGTCGCCGCGGCGGGCGCGCACGTACTGCTGCTGCCCGCGCAGTGGATTCCCGGCCCGGCCAAGGTCGACCAGTGGACCACGCTGCTGCGGGCCCGCGCCATCGAGAACACGGTGTACGTGGCGGCCGCCGATCAGTGCGCGCCCCACGGGGCGGGCGCCTCGATGATCGTCGACCCGGCGGGCGAGGTGCTGGCAGAACTCGGCGACGAGCCGGGCGTGCTGGTCGCGACCGTCGATCCGGCCCATCTGGCCCGGGTGCGCAGCGCCAATCCCAGCCTGTCGCTGCGCCGCTTCACGGTCGTCGAGCGCGTATCGCCGGAGCCCGGCGCGGAGTAGCGTTCGAGGCGATGGTGTACCCGGATCGCGAGGCGGCGGGCCGCGTCCTCGGCACGGCCCTGGAGCATCTGCGCGACACCGACCCCCTGGTGCTCGGCCTGCCGCGCGGTGGCGTGCCGGTGGCCGTGGCGGTGCGCGCGGTGCTCGGCGGCGATCTCGATGTGCTGCTGGTGCGCAAGCTGGGCCTGCCCTGGCAGCCGGAGCTGGCGATGGGCGCGCTCGGCGAGGGCGGAGTGGTGGTGCTCAATCGCGACGTGGTCGACCGCAGCGGCGTCTCGCAGACCGCCTTCCTCGATGTCGAGCAGGCCGAGCTGGCCGAACTCGCGCGCAGGCAGGCGGTCCTGCGCGAACGCGATCCGATCCCGCTGACCGGGCGTACGGTGATCATCGTCGACGACGGCATGGCCACCGGGGCGACGGTGGCCGCCGCCTGCCGGGTGGCCAGGGAGCAGGAGCCCGCGCGGATCGTGGTGGCGGTGCCGGTGTCGTCGCCGGAGGCCGCGCGGCGGGTGCGCCCGGAATGCGACGAGCTGGTGTGCCTGTGGACGCCCGCCGATCTGGGCGGAGTGGGCATGGCCTACAGCGATTTCCATCAGCTCGCCGACGCCGAGGTCGTCGCGCTGCTGCGCTGAGGACTCAGCCGAAGCACTGCCCTTCGCCGCGATAGGTGGGCACGGTGACGCGGGTGCCCGACTCGTCGACGAGGTGGATCTCGGCGAAGCGCTCGCACAGCTCACCGGCCTTGGCGTGGCGGAACCACACGCGGTCGCCGATCTCGACTTCGGCGGCACCGGCCAGCGGCGTCTGCACCTCGCCCGCGCCCTCGGAACCGAGCAGCTTCAGACCCGTCGGCCAGACCGGCAGCGGCACCCGGCTGGGGCCGGCGGGGCCGGAGGCGATGTAGCCGCCCGCGAAGACGGTGGCGATGCGCGGTGTGGGTTTGCGCAGCACCGGGGTGGCGAAGAACAGCGCGGGGCGCGGGGTGAACGAGCGGTAGTGGTCGAACAGGGTCGGCACGTAGAGGCCGGAGCCCGCGGTCACCTCGGTGACATCGGGGTCGGTGATCGACACCTCGATCGAGCCGGTGCCGCCGCTGTTGACGATCTCGAGCGGGCCGGTCACGGCGCGCACCGCGTCGAGCACCCTGGTGCGCCTGCGGCCGATCTCGAGCGCCGAGAGCCGCTTGACCACGCGCACCGCGGGATTGCTGTCGGGCAGGCCGGCGATCTGCGCCTCGTAGGTCATCACGCCGACCACGTCGAAGCCGAGACGGCGGGCCCGCGTGGCCAGCGCGGCGGCCTGTTCCGGGCTGCGGACCGGGGAGCGGCGGGTGCCCAGGTGCAGCGGGCCGATGCGCAGGGCGGCGTCGACATCGAGGCAGACACGCGGGTGGATCAGGTCGGTACCGAGGGCCGCGCGGGTGAGGGTGAGCTGGTCGACGTCGTCGATCATCAGGGTGATCGCGCGCAGCAGCCCGGGATCGGCAGCGAGTTCGGCCAGGGCGGCCCGGTCCAGGACGGGGTAGCCGAGCAGGATGTCGCGGGCGCCGAGGCGGGCCAGCCAGATGGCCTCGCGCAGCGAGTAGGCCATGATCCCGGCGAAGCCGCCGCTCGCGGTGAGGCCGGAGCCGAGCACCCGCTCGAGCACGGCCCGGCAGCGCACCGACTTGCTGGCCACGCGGACCGCGACGCCGTTCGCGCGGCGGACCAGGTCGGCGGCGTTGGCGTCGAGGGCGGCCAGATCGAGGGCGGCCAGCGGCGGGTCGAGCTCGGCGGTCGCCGCGTGCAGCTCGGGCAGCGATGTCGTGGCGGTCACTCCCCTACTGAACCACCTAATTGGTCAGGCGTCCAGCATTGGCGCGATCAGACTTCGGCGGCCTTGAGCGTCAGGCAGCCGACGAGGTCGTCGATGACCACCAGGGTGGTCTCGTCGTTGCCGTCGGCGAGCCAGCGCAGCACCGCGCCGTAGAGCACCGAGACCAGGTAGGTGGCGACCGAGTCCAGCGGCTCGATCCACTGGGTGCCCGAACGCTGGGCACACAGACCGAGGAAGGCGACGGCCTCCTCGTCCATCTGGCGGAACATCGCGGCCGCGGTCGGATCGCCGATGGTCTCGCCCGAGGCCGACCACCGTTGCCGCAGGGTTTGCAGCGCCGTCTCGTAGGCGGCGACCTGGCGCACCGGCGCGGCCTTGATCAGCGGCCAGTAGGCGCTCATGCCCGCGTGCAGGAATATCCGCAGGGCCCGTAGACCGGTGACGTCGATGCTGGCGGCGGCTTGGTCGACCGCGTCGCAGACGGCAGGTCGCAACGGGGCTTCGGTAAGTTCAGAACTGGCGCTCAACGACAACTCCTCGGCAACAAATTTCGCTGCCCGCGGCGATGCGAGCACTGTAGACAGGTCGTTCGATCACGGATCGTCCTATCCAGCGAGCTCGATCTTAGAAGGTTTTCTGGATTCACGAACTGGTTCAGCCGTCCTTTTCAGACTGAAAGATTGTTTTGTTATCCGAATGCGACCTTATGTAAAACCGACCATACGGCCTGAATTTGTTCGCACTCCAAAACATCCGGCGCCCCCACCCGCCGAAAAGCACATACTGGTCGATTGTACAAGTCCACATCGGGGTGCTACCTGCGTGTGGGAGACGACACAGCGACACCCGACGGAACGGACACGACACAGTGCGTGTCCGTTGGACGAACTCGGGCGCGTCGCGCGCGGAACCGCCGATAACCTGGACAAGTGACTCTCTCCCCCTCTGCCGATCAGTTCGCCCTCAGCGGCACCTTCAACTTCCGCGATGTGGGCGGGCTGCGCACCGCCGACGGCGCCACGGTGCGCCCCGGCGTGCTGCTGCGCTCGGCCCAGCTGAGCGGACTCGACGCGCAAGGACTGGCGACCCTGCGAGAACTGCGGGTCACCGACGTGCACGACCTGCGCGGCCACGCCGAGATCGCCCACATCGGCCACGACACCCTGCCCGAGGACGTCCGCCTGCACGTCACCCCGTTCGACTCGCGCATGGACGAGGCCCCGCCGCACGAGGCCGCGACCACCTCGGCCAAGGCCCACATGATCGAGGTCTACCGGCAGTTCCCGGTGCTGCCCGAGGCCCACACCGCCATCACCCGGCTGGCCGGCTCGATCGCCGCGGGCCAGGGCGCCGCGCTGGTGCACTGCGCGGCGGGCAAGGACCGCACCGGCTGGGCGGTGGCGACCGTCCTGCGCGCGGTGGGCGTCACCGAGGACGCGATCTACACCGACTTCCTCGCCAGCAACGCCGCCGTGGAACCACTGCGCCGGCTGCTCGAACCCAAGATCGGCAACGGCGCGGCACTGTCCCAGGACCTGCTCGGCGTGCACGAGGAATACCTGCGCACAGCCGACGCCACGGTGCACGCGCGCTACGGCGGCACCGAGGGCTACCTCGACGAGATCGGCCTCACCGGCGAACTCCGCGAGGCACTACGCCTCCGGCTGGTGTAATCGGCGGCTGGCGCCGCGGGGTGGTGGTTCGGTTTCGGGACGGGCTACAAGCCGCTGACCTGCTTCTCGGCGCGGACCAGGCCGTCGCGGTCGATGCTCACCTGGTCGCCGGTGTGGAACCAGGTGCCGCTGAAGCGGGCGCGGGTGGCCAGCGGGTCGTTCCAGTAGCGGCGGCTGACATTCGGTCCGCGGCAGAGCAATTCGCCGCGGCCACGGTCGGCGTCGGGGCCGGACAGGGCCAATTCGGTGCCGCCGAAGGCGAATCCGAGGGTGGAACCGGTGTCGGTGAGGTCGGTGTCGTCGACCATCAGGCCGATGCCGCTGGTCTCGGTGGCGCCCCAGACCGACCACTGCCGGGCCGCGGGGAACAGGCCGCGCAGGGCGGCGGTGAGGGTGGCGGGGGCCGCGGCGGCGGCGCGCTCGGAACGATGACAGGCCTTGCTGATCCGGCGCACGGCCGAACCCGCCTGTCGCGCGGCCAGTTCCGGTAGCAGCCCGGCGAGAATGCGCGGGGTGGCCGAGACGGTGTCGACGCGTTCGGCGTCGAGCACCTCGCTCAGCCGCCGGGCGCGCGGCGCGAGGACGACCGTGCCGCCGACGGCGAAGGTCGGCAGCAGCTGGTCCACACAGCCGCTGGCGTGGGCGAGCGGCAGCAACACCAGGTTGCGCAGGCCGTCGGCGGGCAGGTCGAGCGCCGCGACCACCGAAGAGACCGCCGAGAGCAGGTTTTCGTTGCTCAGCTCCACCCCGGCCGGCAGCGGCTGACGCGCGGCGGTGCCGGTGTAGCAGAGCAGGGCCGGGTCGTCGAGGGCGGCGCCGTCGTCGATGTAGGCGGTGCCGTCGGGCAACGGTCCCTCGGGGCCGAGCACGAAATCGGCTCTGCCGTCGGCGATCACGCGTTCGGCCACGCCCGCGGGCAGGGCATCGGGCACCAGCACCGGTACCGCACCCGACAGCAGCGCGCCGAGGAACGCCTGCACCCAGCGGGCGCTGGTCGGCATGTGCACCGCGACCCGGTCGCCGTAACCGATGCCGTGCGACTGGAGTCCACCGGCGATGCGCGCGGCGCTGTACCAGAGTTCGCGATAGGTCAGACGCGGGCCGCCGACCTCGACGACGGCCTCGCGTCCGGTGAAGGCGTGCACCCGCAGGTCGAGCAGTTCGGTGAGCGCGGGGCTGAGATCGCCGTAGCGCAGCACGCCGTCGGCACCCCGTCGCAGCGGCGCGGCCGCACCGCTGCCGGGGAACTCGATGATGGTCGCGCCCGGTTCGTGCTCGCTGTGACCCATCCGGACCTCCACGTACGTCGATGCAGCACCGCACCTGAACTATATGACGTGGATCACAGTGCTGTCAGGCACTCGGCGCGCTCACTCGCCGCGGTAGGTCGCCTTGCCCGGCCCGACCTCAAGGAAACTGCGCACCGCGCGACGAAGGTCGGCGGTGCCGAACAGCTCGCCGGAGACCTCGGGCGTCACCGAATCCGCGTGTGCCACACCGCCGGAACGCCAGGCCCCGATGATCTGCTTGGTGGCCGCGTGCGCCTTGGTCGGGCCCTCGGCCAGCCGGGTGAGCAGGGCGCGCGCGGCGGTGGCGACGTCGTCGTGCACGGCGTTGACCACACCCCACTCGGCCATGGTCGCCGCGTCGTAGAGGTCACCGGTCATCACGAACTCGCGGGCCCGGCCCGAGCCCGCGCGCTCGGCCAGCCGCTGCGGGCCGCCCATCGAGGGGGTGAGCCCGACCACGGTCTCCACCAGCCCGAACTTCGCCTTCGGGGCGGCCAGGATGATGTCGCAGGCCAGCGAGATCTCGAAGGCGGCGGTGAGGGTGAGCCCGTGCGCGGCGAAGACCACCGGGCACGGCAGCGCCTCGATCGGGTGGATGATCTGCTCGAACAGTTCGCGCCACAGCTGCGCGCCCTCCTCGACGCTGCGCCCGTCGAAGACGTTGACGTCCACGCCGCCGGAGACGACCTTGCCCTCGGCGTCGATGAGCAGCGCGCGCGGGGGCTGCGCGCTGACAGCGGCGATATCGGCGATCAGCGCATCGATCAGCGCGCGGTCGAACAGGTTCAGCGGCGGGTGCGCGAGGGTGATCGTGGCGATCTCGGCACCGGCGTCGGTGAATTCGCGCGTCAGACGTGTGGCCTTGGTTTCACTCATCCGGTCAGCGTAGAACCCGAGGAACCCCGGGATGTCGGTGGTCGTTGACATGATGAGCTGTCCCGCACGGAAGTGCCCTACAGTTCGATTCGTTGGGCGAAGAGGAGGACGACGCCGTGTTCAAGAACGCGATCGAAAAGGCCGTGGTCGATGTACTCGACACCGGTTCCAAGCTGCAGGCGCCCGCCGTGCGCCGCTACGTCGAATTCCTCCGTGAACGCCATCCGGCGGAAAACCCCACCCAGATCGTGACCCGGCTGGAGAAGCAGTACCTGCTCGCCGTCACCGGCAGCGGCGCCGCGGTGGGCGCCACCGCGGCCGTCCCCGGTGTGGGCACCCTCGCCGCGCTCGGCGCCGTCGGCGCGGAGACCGCCTTCTTCATGGAGGCCTCGGCCCTGTTCACCCTGGCCCAGGCCTACGTGCACGGCATCGAGCCGGAGAACAAGGAGGCCCGCCGCGCGATGGTGCTGGCCGTCGTGCTCGGTGACACCGGCATCGCCATCGTGCAGAAGGGCCTGCGCACCTCGTCGAAGAACTGGGCGGGCGCGCTGGCGGGCAAGGTGCCCGGTCTCGGGGCCATCAACAGCTCGCTGCTGCAGCAGTTCATCAAACGGTTCATCACCAAGCGCGCCGCGCTGATGGCGGGCAAGGTGCTGCCCGCGGGGATCGGCGCGGCCATCGGTGGCGCGGGCAACCGGGCGCTGGGCAAGGTGACCATCGACAATGCCCGCAAGGCGTTCGGGCCCGCGCCCGCGCGCTGGGCCACCCCGCTGCACAATGTCATCGATGCCGATCCCCTGCCCGCGCTGGAGTCCGTCGAGGTGAAGAACCGGTGAGTGCCCGCCGCGGTGACGCTGTCCGCCTGCGCGGTGTCGGCAAGCAGTTCGCGCAGACGGTCGCCGTCGACGGTATCGACTTCGCGGTGCCCGCCGGTGCGGTGACCGCACTGGTCGGGCCCGCGGGCGCCGGCAAGTCGACGGTGCTGCGCATGGTGCTGGGCCTACAGCGGCCGACGACCGGTGAGATCACCGTCGACGTGCCGGGCAGCGGACCCGCGGCGATGGGCGGGGTACTCACCCCGCGCGGACTACATCCGGCGCGCACCGTGCGCGATCAGCTGGCCTGCTACGCCCCGGTCGTCGGGGTGCGGCGTCGGCGGGTCACCGCGGTACTCGAACACACCGGGCTGGCCGCGGTCGCCGAGACCCCGGTGGCCCGGCTGCATCCGGTGCAGCAGAGCAGGCTCGCGCTGGCCATCGCCATCCTGGCCGATCCCCCGCTGCTGGTGCTCGACGACCTGTTCGCCGGGGCCGAGGGGATGGAACGCGGCTGGCTGCACGGGCTGCTGCGCGGCCATGTCGAACGCGGCGGCGCGGTGCTGGTGAGTGCCGACACGCTCGCCGATGTGGTGTCGGTGGCCGATCAGCTGGTGGTGCTCAGCGAGGGCGCGGTGGTCTGGCAGGGTACCCCGGCCAAGCTGCGGCGCGGTCATCCCGACCGGCTGGTCGTGGCCGCGCAGCCCTCGATCGCGCTGGCCACCGCACTGGCCGCGCGCGGCTTCACCGACGCGGTCATGCGGCCCGACGGTCGCCTGGCGGTGGCCGAGGCGGACGAGGCGACCATCCGCTCGATCGCCGAGTCGGCCCAGGTGCGCATCGGCAGCATCGTGTCCGACCCGATCCATCCCGACCGGGTGCTCGCCTCGCTGACCAAACCGCGCAGGCACGCCCATCACGTCCCCACCCCACCCGCGAATCCCGGCGGCTTCGCCCCGGCGCCGACCCCGTATGGGATGCCCCGATGACCGCTGTGCTGCCCGCCGACCTGCTGCCCGGTGCCGAGACCGAGGCGCGCAAGATCGTCGCCGTCCCCCGCATCCGGCTGCTGCTCGGCGCGCCGGTGGTGCTCGCGCTGGTCGGCACGCTGATCACCGCCCTGATGTCGGGGCCCGCCGATCCGACGGGTCAGCCCGCCACCGGCGCCGCGACCATCGGCCTCTACCTGGGGATGATCGCGGTGTTCGCCGCGGCCGCGCTGCTGGGCATCGCGGCGACCGGCGGGGAGTACCGGCATCGGACCATGGCGCTGTCGGTGCTGCTCTCGCCCGACCGCGACCGGCTCGTCACCGCCAAGTACCTGGTCACCGCGGGGTTCGCCCTCGCCGTCGCGGTGGTCGCCGAACTGGCGAGTTTCCTGGTGCTGTTGGGTGCCGGGCGCGGCAAGTTCGAGTTCGGCTGGCAGCTGGTCGAGGTGCTCGGCGCCGGGCTGCTGGTTGCGGTGTGCTGGGCGGTGCTCGGGGCGGGCCTCGGGCTGCTGCTGCGCACGCTCAGCGGCGCGATCTGGCTCGTGCTCGGCTGGGCCTTCGTGCTCGAACCGCTGATCTGGCTGGTGGCGAAGGGCTTCGGCGCGGGCGGCATGGCGGCGATCCTGCCCGTGTCGGCCACCGTCGCCGGGGTGAGCGCCGGGTCGTTCCAGGAGGCCGAGGTCTTCGCGCCGACGCCTGCCGCCCTGGTCGTGCTGGTGCTGTGGACCGCCGCGGTCGGTGCCGCCGGATGGTGGGACCTGCGCACCCGCGACCTGTAGTGCGCGCCGAGGCGGGCTGGATCCGCAGGCTCTGGCGGCAGTGCCTGGGTCATCCCCGGTTGCTCACGGGCATCACGCTGTCGGTGCTGGCGGGCGCGGTGGTCGCCATCGCGGCACCGCTGGCCACCAAGCGCGCCGTCGACGCCGCCCAGGCGGGCGATACCGCGGTGATCGGTGGCGCCGCCGCGCTGCTGGCGCTGCTCGCGGTGGGCCGCTTCGCCGCGACCTTCGCGCGCAGGCTCTGGGCGGGCAAGCTCTCGCTGGAGGTGCAGCACACCCTGCGGGTGGACCTGTTGTCGGCGCTGCAACGTCTCGACGGCGCGGGCCAGGACGCGATCCGCACCGGACAGGTGGTCTCGCGCTCGATCACCGACCTGCAACTGGTGCAGGGCCTGCTGGCGATGGTGCCCTGGTCGGGGCTGGCCGTGCTGCAGTTCGTGCTCTCGGCGGTGGTGATGGTGTGGCTGAGCCCGCCGCTGGCCCTGGCCGCGCTGCTGGTGGCGCCCGCGATGGTGGTGGTCGTGCTGCGAGTGCGGCCCCGCCTCTACGCCGCGACCTGGTCGGCCCAGCAGCGCGCCGCCGACCTCGCCGAACACGTCGAGCAGACGGTCACCGGGGTGCGCGTGGTGAAGGGCTTCGGGCAGGAGGCCCGGATGGTCGACATCCTCGAGGACCACGGCCGCGCGCTGTTCGCCGAGCGGCTGCGCGCCGCGCGGATCAATGCCCGTTTCGCGCCGGTCGTCTCGGCGCTGCCGCAGGCCGGGCTGGTCGCGGTGATCATCGTCGGCGGTGTGCTGGCCCGGCACGGTGCCATCGGTGTGGGCACCTTCCTCGCCTTCACCGCCTACCTCGCCACCATGACGGCCTCGGCGCGCACCATCACCTCGGTGGTGATCATGGGCCAGCTCACCAAGGCCGCCGTCGACCGGGTGTTCCAGGTGATCGACGCGGCGCCGGTGCTGGTCGACCCGGACCAGCCGGTCGACCTGCCGCCGGGCCCGCTGGGCATCGAGTTCGAGGCGGTGCGTTTCGGCTTCGATCCCGGACAGCCGGTGCTGCGCGAACTCGACCTCACCGTGCGTCCCGGCGAGACCGTGGCGATCATCGGCCCGGCCGGGTCGGGCAAGTCCACCCTGTCGCTGCTGCTGCCCCGCTTCTACGCCCCCGACGCGGGCCGGATCAGCCTCGTCGGCGCCGACGGCACCCGCGCCGACCTGGCCGACCTGCGCGCCGAGGACCTGCGCGGCGCGCTCGGCGTGGTCTTCGACGACCCGTTCCTGTTCTCCGACACCATCGCCGCCAATATCGCGCTGGGCAGCCCCGAGGCCACCGACGCCGAGATCAGGGCCGCCGCCACCGCGGCCGCCGCCGACGAGTTCATCGCCGCGCTGCCCGAGGGCTACGACACGGTGATCGGCGAACGCGGCCTCACCCTCTCCGGCGGGCAGCGTCAGCGCATCGCCCTGGCCAGGGTGCTGCTGACGCGCCCGCGTGTGCTCGTGCTCGACGACGCCACCTCCGCCGTGGACGCCGTCACCGAGGCCGAGATCTTCCGCCGTCTGCCCGACCCCGGCGGGCGCACCACGCTGATCCTGGCCCACCGCGAGTCCACGCTGGCCAGGGCCGACCGCGTCATCCGGTTACCCGCCCCCGCCGTCTCCGTGGTGCCGAGCCCGGCGGCCGCCGACCGGCCGCGCACCGACCTCGGCAAGCCGCGCACCATGTCGGCCACCGCCACCGAACTCAGCGAGACCCCCGAACTGCGCGCCGCCGTCGACGCCCTGCCCCCGGCCACCGAAGCGCCCCGGCTGCCCGGTGACCTGCGCGCGCCGCAGCCCGATTTCGGCCTGCGCGCGCTGCTGCGCCCGGTGCGCGGGCTGGTGCTGACGGTGATGGCCCTGCTCACCGCCGACGCGCTGATCGGCGTCGCCTTCCCGCCGCTGGTGCGCTACGCCATCGACACCGGCGTGACCGCGGGCGACGGCACCGCGCTGGCCGTCGCCGGGATCGCCGGGATCGGCCTGGTGCTGGCCGGACTGGCCGTGGGCGCGGCGGTCACCGTGCTCACCGCGCGCACCGGTGAGCGGGTGCTGTTCGGTCTGCGGGTGCGCAGCTACGCGCACTTGCAGCGGCTCGGCCTCGACTACTACGAGCGCGAACTGTCCGGCCGGATCATGACCAGGATGACCACCGACGTCGACGCCCTGTCGACCTTCCTGCAGACCGGCGTGGCGACCGGGCTGGTCGCGATGATCACCCTGGTCGGCGTCGCGGTGGGGCTGGTACTCATCGACGCCGGGCTGGCGCTGGTGGTGCTGGCCACCGTGTCGCCCATGCTGCTGGCCACACTGGCCTTCCGGCGCGTCTCGTCGAGCGCCTACACCGTCTCGCGCGAGCGGGTCTCGGTGGTCAACGCCGATTTCCAGGAGAACATCGCGGGCCTGCGGGCGGTGCAGGCCGCGCGCAACGAGCCGGTCGCCGCGCGCCGCTTCGCCGAGTACTCGCACCGCTACCGTGACGCCCGCGTGCGCGCCCAGCGGGCCATCGCGGCCTATTTCTCCTTCGGCCTGGCCTGGGCCGATGTCGCGCTGGCGGTGGTGGTCTACCTGGGTGCCACCGCCGTGGCCGACGGGCGAACCAGCACCGGCACCCTGGTCGCCTTCGTCCTCTATCTCGGGCTGCTGTTCAGCCCGATCCAGGAGCTGTCCCAGGTCTTCGACGGCTACCAGCAGGCCAGGGTCGGCCTGCGCCGCATCGGTGAGCTGCTGCGCACCGAGTCCTCGATCGCCGCCGATCCCCCCGACGCGCTGCCGGTCACCCGCCTCGACGGCGAGATCGTCTTCGACCGGGTCGGCTTCCGCTACCCGGGCGCGAGCACGCCCGCCCTCGACGACGTCTCCTTCACGGTTCCGGCGGGCGCGACGCTGGCGCTGGTGGGCGCGACCGGCGCGGGCAAGTCGACGATCGTGAAGCTGCTGGCCCGTCTCTACGACCTGCCCGACGACCCGGCGGCGGGCTCGATCCGGGTCGACGGGGTCGAACTACGTAAATTTGTGCTCACCGACTACCGGCGGCGGCTGGGAATTGTGCCTCAGGAAGCTCACTTGTTCACCGGTGACGTGGCGAGCAACATCGCATTCGGGCAACCTTTCGCCTCGGCAGTGGACATCGGCACCGCGGCCGCGAATGTCGGCGCGGCCGAAATGATCGCCGGATTACCCCGGAAAATGGACCAGCCGGTCGGTGAACGCGGGCGTGGCCTGTCCGCCGGACAGCGTCAGCTGGTCGCCCTGGCGCGGGCCGAACTGGTCGATCCCGACCTGCTGCTGCTCGACGAGGCCACCTCCACCCTCGACCCCGAAGCCGAGGCATCGGTGCTGGTAGCGAGCCGATCACTGGCCCGGGGCCGGACCACCGTCGTGGTCGCGCACCGGCTGGCCACGGCCGCGCGCGCCGACCTGATCGGCGTGGTCGATTCCGGACGTGTCATCGAATTCGGGACGCACCGGGAACTGCTCGACCGCGACGGTCGTTACGCGCGACTCTGGGCGGCGGGTGCGGGCACCGAGGGAATACTGTCGGCGCGGGACCGGTCGTAGGTGAGGAGATCGGGTCAGTAGCAACGCCGATATGCCGCTGGGCATATGCTCGGTGAGGGCGCATCGGCAGCCATCCGCTGATACCCCTGCCGGGCACGTCACAAACGTCGCAGCGCGAAGAACGAAATGAGGCGAACACCAGCTGTGAGCAGCTCAACTTCCCAGTTCGGACAGAACCAGTGGCTAGTCGACGAGATGTATCAGAAGTTCAAACAGGACCCGTCCTCGGTCGACGCCAGTTGGCACGAGTTCCTCGCGGATTACACCCCCGAAGCGAGCGAGTCCGCTAACAGCCAGCCGCAGGCTCCGGCCGCCGCGGCCGCGACAGCGCCCAAGACGGCCGTGGCGACAGCGCCCGCGCCGAAGGCCGCCGCGCCGCAGCCCGCGCCCGCCGCGAAGCCGGCACCGGCGGCGAAGCCCGCCCCGGCCGCCGCGCCCAAGCCCGCGACCGTGCGCGCGCCGCAGACCACCCCTGCCCCGGTGTCGAACGCACCGGCCACCACCGCGCCCAAGGCCGCCGCGGCCGCCGACGAGTCCAAGGTGCTGCGTGGCCCGGCCGCCGCCATCGCCAAGAACATGTCGGCCTCGCTGACCATCCCCACCGCCACCTCGGTGCGCGCGATCCCGGCCAAGCTGATGATCGACAACCGCCTGGTGATCAACAACCACCTGGCCCGTACCCGCGGCGGCAAGATCTCCTTCACCCACCTGCTCGGCTACGCGATCGTGCAGGCGGTCAAGGCGTTCCCGAACATGAACCGCCACTTCGCCGAGATCGACGGCAAGCCCAACGCGGTCACCCCCGCCCACACCAACCTGGGCCTGGCCATCGACCTCGCGGGCAAGGACGGCAACCGCTCGCTGGTGGTCGCGGCCATCAAGGGCACCGAGGACATGAGCTTCGGCCAGTTCCACACCGCCTACGAGGACATCGTCCGCCGCGCCCGCGAGGGCAAGCTCGGCGCCGACGACTTCTCCGGCGTCACCATCTCGCTGACCAACCCGGGCACCATCGGCACCGTGCACTCGGTGCCGCGCCTGATGCCGGGCCAGGGCGCGATCGTCGGCGCGGGCGCCATGGAGTACCCGGCCGAGTTCCAGGGCATGAGCGACGAGCGCATCGCCGACATCGGCGTGGGCAAGCTGATGACGCTCACCTCGACCTACGACCACCGCATCATCCAGGGCGCCGAGTCCGGCGACTTCCTGCGGACCATCCACAACCTGCTGATCTCCGACGAGTTCTACGACGAGATCTTCCACGGCCTGGGCGTGCCGTACGAGCCGGTCCGCTGGCGCAAGGACATCAGCGAGCGCGGCGTGGACAAGAGCGCCCGCGTGCTCGAGCTGATCGCGGCCTACCGCAACCGTGGTCACCTGATGGCCGACACCGACCCGCTGCGCCTGGTCAAGGACAAGTTCCGCAGCCACCCCGACCTCGACGTCACCCAGCACGGCCTGACCCTGTGGGACCTCGACCGCACCTTCAACGTGGCCGGTTTCCACGGCCAGGAGCGGATGAAGCTGCGCGATGTGCTCTCCATCCTGCGCGACGCCTACTGCCGCCACGTCGGTGTGGAGTACACCCACATCCTCGAGACCGACCAGCTGCAGTGGATCCAGGACCGGGTCGAGCAGAAGCACGTCAAACCGACTGTCGCGCAGCAGAAGTACATCCTGAACCGGCTCAACGCCGCCGAGGCGTTCGAGACCTTCCTGCAGACCAAGTACGTCGGCCAGAAGCGTTTCTCGCTCGAGGGCGCCGAAGCCGTCATCCCGATGATGGACGCCACCATCGACCAGTGCGCCGAGTACGCGATGGACGAAGTGGTCATCGGTATGCCGCACCGCGGCCGCCTCAACGTGCTGGCCAATATCGTCGGCAAGCCGTACTCGAAGATCTTCACCGAGTTCGAGGGCAACATGAACCCGGCGGCCACCCACGGCTCCGGCGACGTGAAGTACCACCTCGGCGCGCACGGCCAGTACCTGCAGATGTTCGGCGACAACGAGATCGCGGTCTCGCTCACCGCCAACCCCTCGCACCTGGAGGCGGTCGACCCCGTTCTCGAGGGTCTGGTGCGCGCCAAGCAGGACCTGCTCGACAAGGGCGACGGCCCCGACGGCTTCTCGGTCATGCCGCTGATGCTGCACGGTGACGCCGCGTTCGCCGGTCAGGGCGTGGTCGCCGAGACGCTGAACCTCTCGGGTCTGCGTGGTTACCGCGTGGGCGGCACCATCCACATCGTGGTGAACAACCAGATCGGTTTCACCACCGCGCCGGAGAACAGCCGCTCCACCGAGTACTCCACCGACATCGCGAAGTTCATCGGCGCGCCGATCTTCCACGTCAACGGTGACGACC
Organism: Nocardia sp. NPDC004415; assembly: GCF_053602435.1. Lineage (NCBI taxonomy): Bacteria > Bacillati > Actinomycetota > Actinomycetes > Mycobacteriales > Nocardiaceae > Nocardia > Nocardia sp. NPDC004415. The sequence goes on along the minus strand of NZ_JBSGDP010000008.1, from coordinate 105,230 downwards.
CGGAGGCCTGCGACTGGGTCGCGCGCCTGGCGGTCGACTTCCGCCAGAAGTTCCGCAAGGACGTCGTCATCGACCTCGTCTGCTACCGCCGCCGCGGGCACAACGAGGGCGACGACCCCTCGATGACCCAGCCGGAGATGTACGACGTCATCGACACCAAGCGTTCGGTCCGCAAGGCCTACACCGAATCGCTGATCGGCCGTGGCGACATCTCCATGAAGGAGGCCGAGGACGCGCTGCGCGACTACCAGGGGCAGCTCGAGCGCGTGTTCAACGAGGTCCGCGAGCTGGAGAAGTACAGCCCGGAGCCCTCGGAGTCGGTCGAGGACGACCAGAAGGTGCCTGCCACCGTGCAGACCGCCGTCGACAAGTCGATCCTGCAGCGCATCGGCGACGCGTTCAACACCCCGCCGGACGGCTTCAACGTGCACCCGCGCGTCAAGCCGGTGCTGGAGAAGCGCCGCGAGATGGCCTACGAGGGCAAGGTCGACTGGGCCTTCGCCGAGCTGATGGCCTTCGGCACGCTGATCGACCAGGGCCACGACGTGCGCCTGACCGGTCAGGACTCGCGCCGCGGCACCTTCACCCAGCGCCACGCGGTGATCATCGACCGCGTCAACGCCGACGAGTACACCCCGCTGCACAACATCGGCTCGGAGAAGCCGGGCTGGTTCGCGGTGCACGACTCGGCGCTGAGCGAGTACGCCGCGGTCGGCTTCGAATACGGCTACTCCCTGGGCAATCCGAACGCCCTGGTGCTGTGGGAAGCCCAGTTCGGTGACTTCGTCAACGGCGCGCAGTCGATCATCGACGAGTTCATCTCCTCCGGTGAGGCCAAGTGGGGCCAGCTCTCCGACGTGGTGCTGCTGCTGCCGCACGGCCACGAGGGCCAGGGTCCCGACCACACCTCCGGCCGCATCGAGCGCTTCCTGCAGCTGTGCGCGGAGGGCTCGATGACCGTGGCGGTGCCCTCGACTCCGGCGAACTACTTCCACCTGCTGCGCCGCCACGCCCTCGACGGCATCCGCCGTCCGCTGATCGTCTTCACCCCGAAGTCGATGCTGCGCAACAAGGCCGTGGTCTCCGACATCAAGGACTTCACCGAGTCGAAGTTCCGTTCGGTGTTCGACGAGCCCACCTACGAGCAGGGCGTCGGCGACACCGCCAAGGTCAAGCGCATCCTGCTGACCTCGGGCAAGCTCTACTACGAGCTGGCCGCCGAGAAGGCCAAGCACAAGCGCGAGGACGTGGCCATCGTCCGGATCGAACAGCTCTACCCGATCCCGACCTACCGCCTCAACGAGGCACTGGCCAAGTACCCCAACGCGACCGACATCGCCTGGGTCCAGGAGGAACCGGCCAACCAGGGCGCCTGGCCCTTCTTCGGCCTCAACCTCCCGGAGGTCCTGCCCGACCACCTCGGCAAGCTGCGCCGCATCTCCCGGCGCGCCATGTCGGCCCCGTCCTCGGGTTCGTCGAAGGTCCACGCCGTGGAACAGGCCGAGATCATCGCCGAGGCCTTCGAGCCGACCACGTAATCTCTTCCAGCACAACGGCCGACGCCGGGTGGATCACCACGATCCACCCGGCGTCGGCCGTTGTCAGGCCAGCAGGTTCCGCAGGACCGTGCGGACGTGTTGTTCGGTGAGCCCGCGCAGTTCGGCGCGGCCGATCCGGTTGCCGCGGACCGTCAGTGTGGTGTCCACGTACACGTTCTCGTCGAGCACACCGATGCGTACCTGCGTCACCGCGCGCCCGTCCTCGTTGGCGCTCTCCTGCACGAACGCGTCTTCGCCGAGCCCGGCCAGGTATTCGAAACTCGTGTCCGGGTCCGAGATACGGTCGCCGACGAGGTAGGTGAAGTTGTCGTATTGCCGTCGCCGATCACCATCCGCCCGCGTGACCTTCAGGGTCAGCGACACGGTGAGATCACCGAAGGTGCCGGAGCAGAAGCCGGTCGAACCGAGGGGCTCCCCGTCGCTTTGCCGCCATTCGGCGCTGCCGCGACGCGTGAGTTCCGCCAGATCCATCAGCTCGCAGTGATCGCCGGGCTCCAGTTCGCGGTACTTACGCGAGGCCGGGGTGTCGATCGGCGTGCCCGGTATCCAGGACGAGTCCTGCGCCCCGCGCCCCAGCCACATCGCGGCGGCGATCACGAGGACCACCACCAGCGCGCAGGCCGACACCGAGGCGACCAGCCAGGGCATCGACAACCGTCGTCGTGGCGTCATGCGAGGCGCTCCCAGAGTGCTCGTCCCTGCTGCTCACAGGCACGCGCCATCTCCGCGTCGTCCACGGTCGTCTTCGCGGGCGTGTGCAGCGTGACCGCGACGACCACGTTGTCGTCGAAGAGGCCGAACTCGCAGGTCGGGCCGTACATGAAGGCCAGACGGCGGACATAGAGGTAGGAATCGTCACCGACCCCGAGCGTGCGCTCCCCCGCAGGCGTGCCGGTCGCCGACACGCGTGCCGACTCCCGGTCGCTGTGGAAGAACGCCTCGGCACTGTGGCCGTCGTTCACGACCTTGGCGAGCACGGTGACCCCGAGACCGCGGTAGGAGATCGAGCAGTGATGACTCGAATACGGATCGGAGTCAACGGATTCGGAGTGCACGGGTGATTCGGGCGCCGACCCGCCGAGCTGTTCGAGGGCAGCCGGATCGAGCAGCTCACAGGCGTTCGCGACACTCTGCGTGGTGTAGACCCGGGCCGGTTCGCCACGGATCAGGTCGGTGGTGGTCATGACGACCAGCAGGGCGACCGTGGCCGCCGTCAGCACGGCGGTGAGCGCCCAGGGCAGCAGCGGCCCGCGCCGTTTCCACCGCGGATCGGGCGACCCGGCCGCGACAGCGGGCGAACTGCTCGGGGACGGTGCCGTGGGTTCGAACACCCTGGTCGCCGCGGCGGCGAGATCGGCACAGCGGGCGAATCGATCCTCGGGCCGTTTCGCCATCGCGGTCGCGATGACCGCGTCGATGCCGCGCGGCAGCTCCGGCCGGAGCTCGGAGGGGCGTGGCGGTGGCGCGCCGAGGTGCGCGGCGATGACGGCGGCCTGATCGCCGCGCGGGAAAGGTGTGCGGCCGGTGAGCAATTGGAACAGCGTGCAGCCGAGGGAGTAGATGTCGGCCCGATGATCCACCGTGGCCCCGTGGAACCGTTCGGGTGCGGCGTAGGCGAAGGTCGCCGCCATCCCGGACAGGGTGACGGTGTCGTCGAGCGTACGGGCGATGCCGAAGTCGGTGAGCAGCGCCGTTTCCCGGCCCGCGGCGTCCCGTTCGACGAGCAGGTTCGCGGGTTTGACGTCGCGATGCAGCACACCCTGTTCGTGCGCGAAGTCCAGCGCCGCGGCGGCACCCTGGATCAGACGCAGGGCCCGGGCCGGGTTCAGCCCGCCGGGCTCGGCCTCGAGCAGACCGATCGCGTCCCCACTCGCGACATATTTCATCGACAGCCACAGCACCGGGTCCTGCGGACCGCTGCGATCGTAGACGGAGACGATATTGGGATGCTCGAGCCGCGCGGCGACCGTCGCCTCACGCTCGAAGGCGTTGCGCGCCTTGCTGTCCAGCGACAGCCCGTGGCCCAGCACCTTGATCGCGACCCGGCGGTTCAGCCGCGGGTGCCCGGCGAGATACACCGCCCCCATCCCGCCGGTGCCGAGGAGCCGTTCGATCGTGTAACCGGCGAACAGTGTTCCGCGTTCCACCCCTGCCCACCTTCTACCGCCGCCGTCCAGGGCGCGACATCGCCCGACACCCCTGGGTCGGATCGAATCTAGGTGCCTGCGATGGCCCGGGCAACTCACGTCCCCTGGTGGGCCACCGCACGACACCGTCGGCGCGGGCCGACACGATTCACCCGGCGTCCGCCGCAGTCCGCCCCGCCACCACAGCGGTCCCGCACGGAAGCGGCCGCCTCCTCTTACACGGTCCCGAGGATCGGAAACGCATAGCAAACCACGAATCCCGCAGTCCCACAATTTCTTTGGTAACCGCTCGGCCGCCGTTCAGCGGCCGCCGATGAACTTCTCGGCGGGGATGAACAGTTCGTGGCCGGAATCGAAGCGGAGACGGACGCCTTCGGGAAGCCAGTCGACCGCGGCGAATTCCAGGTTGTCGGTGCCGGTGAAGTCGACGCGGACGAAGTGGCCGTAGGCCAGGGCCGGGTCGCGGCCGGAATAGATCTGGTGGTGGCGGTCCCTGCCGAGCAAGGTGCGTGTCTCGTAGATCGCCACGTAGTGGGTCGACCCGTCGGCGTAGCTGACCGAATCCGGCTGCCGGTTCTGGTCGACGACGCGGTGTGGGTGGATCTGGCTGTCCAGCACCATGACCATCGCCAGTACCAGCAGCCCGAGAACGAACCCGATCACGGCGGGGACCAGGCCGCCGCCTCCCGCTTTTGCGCTTCGCCGAATGTCCCCCACCGGGACGACACTAGACCCGCACCGAGCCGACGGCCCTCCCGTGGCGCAACTGACAGAGTTCTCTTATCCGGCTCCCCGGTGCGGCTCACGGCCGGCCGGTAGTGTCCGCCGGACGGACGGACAGGAGTCGAGATGACCGGCACACGCAACGGGTACCTGCTGGTCGGCGCGATGGCGTCGATCGGGGCGGGGGCCGTGCATTTCCTGGCGGCGGGCATGCACACCGAGCACGCGACGCTGGCACGGCTGATGGTGGTGCTCGCGGCGGCACAGTGTGTGACCGGGCTGCTGGTGCTGGTGACCGAACGCAAGGCGGTCGCGCTGTCGGTGCTCGCGGTGAACGGGTTCGCGGCGGCGGTGTGGGTGTTCACCCGGTTCGCGGATGTGCCGTGGATCGCCGGATTGACCGCGGAGGCACCGCAGGTGGCCGACACGGTGTGTGCCGCGCTGGGTGCGCTGGCCGTGCTCGCGGTCGGGGTCGGGCTGGTGCGGCCCGGTGCGGGTCTGCCGCCGTCGCGGTCCGGGATCGCGGCCGCCGCGGTCGGTGTGCTGGCGCTCGCCGCGATGCTCAACGGTGTCGGGCACGTGCACAGTCACGGCGACGGCGACCACGCGCATGCCGCCGGCGACGACCACTCCCACAGCGAGCATCCCGACACCGGCGACGCCTGGCCGCGCCCGTTCGACCCCACCCAGCCGGTCGACGTCTCCGGCGTCCCCGGCGTCACCGCCGAGCAGGAACAGCGGGCCACCGCCCTGATCCGCAGCACCCTCGACGGCCTGCCCGCCTTCGCCGACGTGACCACCGTCGGCGCCCTCGGCTTCCGCTCGATCGGCGACTCCGCCACCGGTTACGAGCATTTCATCAACACCGGCTATATCCGCGACGACGCCTTCCTCGACGCCACCCGCCCCGAATCGCTGGTCTACCGGGTCGACGGCACGAACCGCACGCTCGTCTCGGCCATGTACATCGCCAAGGGCAAGAAGATCGACGACCCCGACCTGGTCGACTACGGTGGCGCCCTCATGCAGTGGCACGTCCACGACAACCTCTGCTGGCGCGCGGGCGACAACGGTCCCCAGGTCGCCGGCGTCACCGACGAGCAGGGCAACTGCCCGCCCAACTCCATCAATCCCGGCTCCGGCAACCCGATGGTCCACGTCTGGATCGCACCCCACCAGTGCGGACCCTTCGCCGCGCTGGAAGGCCACGGCGCGGGCCAGGCCGCCGCCGACGGCCGCCGCACCGACACCTGCGCCACCGGCCACGATCACGGCGGCGGGCACAAGTAGTCCTCAGCCGTCACGCCCGGTGCGGCTCACCGCGATTCCCGCGCGGATCGCCGACACCGCCGCGCCGGGATCGTCGGCCCAGAACGCGACGACCGATGCCGTGAATTCGCCGTGCGGTGTCATGAAGGTCCGGGGCTCGACGAGGTCGAGGCGAACGTTCGTCGAACTCCCCGCGACGACCGCCAGCGTATTCCCGTTGAGCTGCAAGGATTTCCCGTCGTAGCCGCTCAGATCCTGGTGGACCGCGCGGACTTCGTGCAGGTCCAGGTCGAGACGGGTGCGGCGCAGGTAGCGCACGCGCAGCCGCTCGCCGGTGAGCACATGGGGATAGACATGATGCGCGGCGATCATGCCGATCATCAACAGCACTCCCCAGATGCCGAGCACCAGCGCGACGATCCGCACCGGCGCCCACGGGATGAGAAAGTGCACGGCCGGGATCTCGATCGCGCTCACCACCAGGAATGCCCACAACACCGGCGATTCCGCGCCCGCGTACCGAATCGGCACGCCATCGGCGATGTCGGGCCTGCGCGCGACCACCCGCACGAGACTCACCCACATATCCGTCTCCAGCCGGACGAACCCCAACACCATCGCACGCATCGAACCCCTCCTTTGCAATACAAATGCATCGTAAAGAGTGATGGGCACCTATGGCAATACGACTGCATCGTGAAAAGATGGGCCCATGCCGAAACGGGTGGATCATGAAGCACGGCGGGCGGCGATCAGCGACGCGGTGATGCGATTGCTCGCGCGCGAGGGCCTGGAGGCCATCAGCCTGCGGAATGTCGCCGCCGAAGCGAGCGTCTCGGCGGGGCAGGTGCAGCACTATTTCCCCAGCAAGGACTCCATGATGGAGTACGCGGCGGGCGCCATCGCCGAACGGATCGGCGCCCGGGTCGCCACCGCGGGCCCCGACCCCGATCTGCGCCAGATCCTCACCGCGCTACTCCCCACCGACGCCGACTCGGCCGCCGACGCCCGCAGCCTCATCGGCTATCTGGCGTTCGCGTCCGTCCGCCCCCAGGTCGCCGCGACCATGGCCACCAACGGACGGTCCTTCCGCGACCATCTCGCCACCATGCTCCCCGACCACCCCGATCCCACCACCGCCGCCGACACCCTCCTCGCCCTCCTCGACGGCCTGGCCCTGCACGCCACCCTCGGCCAGATCTCCCCCGACCGGGCCCGCACCCTACTCACCGCGGCGATCGACACCACGCTCGCGCGGCGTTGAATCGGGGAAGTCAGTCGGCGGAGCCCTTGGGGTCGACCGCGCGGGCGAGGTCCAGGTCGAGGGGGAAGGGGAGGTCGACCTTCATGCGGCCGTGGTGGATGCCGGTGGTCGAATACTTCCCCGTCGCCGGGTCGAGCTGGTAGGCGTAGACCACCGCCCGGCCGTCGACGTTCTCGACGCGCCAGAAGTGCGGGATACCGGCTTCGGCGTAGAGCTGGGGCTTGCGGTGACGGTCGCGTTCGACGGAGTCCGGGGAGACGACCTCGATCGCGAGGACGACGTCCTCCGGACGGAACGTGGTCTGGTCGAGCCCGGTGAATGCCGCCGTGTCGACAACCATGACGTCGGGTTCAGGTCGTTGCCGCGCACCCAGCGTCACTGTCATCTCACGGATGACGGTGTACTCCCCGGGAATCTGCGCGAGCAGCTGCCATTCGAGGAATCGGATGAGAAGCAGGTGAAACATCATCTGCGGACTCACGAAAACCAAGCTCCCGTCGATCAACTGAGTGTGCGGCGGCAGTTCACTCAGATGGTCCAGGTCCTCGGCGAAATATCCCCCCGGTGGCGGCACCGGCCAGCTCAACGGGGCCCGGCCCCCCGGTGGCATCGGCTCCGCTGTCATCGGTTCCTCGCTCGTCGTACGGCGATCATCTGACACCGCCCAGTATGGCACACCGGCAGCGGCACCAAGTGGGCATTATCGCTGCTCAGACGCAGCGCGACGGCTGGTCCGCGAGGCATGGACAGCACCGCGGACCAGCCGCCGGGATCACGATCGCACGGGCTGGGTGACGCGGCGGGCGGCGACCGCGGCAGCGGTCTCGGCCATCACCAGTTCCGCGTTGATCTGCGCGCCCGCCATCGCGCCCGCGGCCGAGGCTGCGCCGACCTGGGCGGTGGGCTCGCTGAGATTGCCCGCGATCCAGACGCCGGGGACGGTGGTGCGGCCGACCGGGTCGGCGGGGAGGTGATCACCCATGCCCGACGGGTGCGGCTGCGGGGGCAGTCCGAGACCGGTGAGGAAATCGGCGCGAATGCTCGAGCGCGGGGCGACCACGAGGGCGTCGCGTTCGAGCACCGTGCCGTCGGCCAGGCGGACTCCGGCGAGCCGGTCGCCGGCCGAGAGGACCTCGGCGACTTCGCCTTCCACGATCCGGATGCCTCGCGCGGCCAGCTTCTCGGCGTCCTCGTCACCCGGTGCCTGCGCGGTGTGCGCCAGGTAGACGACATCGTCGCTGAGCTGACTGAACAGCAGCGCCTGGTGCACCGACATCGGCCCGCTCGCGAGCACGGCGATCCGCCGATCGCGCACCTCCCAGCCGTGGCAGTACGGGCAGTGCAGCACGTCGTGCCCCCAGTGTTCGCGCAGACCAGGGATCTCCGGAAGCACGTCGGTGATGCCGGTCGTCACGAGCAGGCGCCGGGCCAGGACGGTCCGCCCGTCGGCGAGGGTCACCCGGAACCCGGACGAATCCCGCGCCCCGGCAGGCATTTCCGCACCGCGAGGATCGGCGGGACCGGGCACCGAGTCCTGATCGCTCCCGTCGATCCGATCGACCGCGACGACAGCCCCGTCCACCACCTCCCCGCCGTACCCGACCACCTCGGCCCGCCCCTGCGCGACCAGTTCCGCGGGCGGCGTCCCGTCGCGGGCCAGCAGTCCGTGCACACCCTCGGCGGGTGCGTTGCGGGGCGAGCCCGCGTCGATCACCAGGACCGAGCGTCGCGAGCGCACCAGCATCAGTGCCCCGCTCAGGCCGGCGGCGCCACCGCCGATCACCACCACGTCATACGAATCGTTCATCTCGACCTCCTTCGCCGACCACCCTGCCGACCACCCCACCGAACTGGCAAGGTTATTTGCCGCTATGGCAAACTGGCTGACATGGACGACCTCGAACAGACCCTCGACTCGGTCGGCCCCCGCCTGCGCGCCCTGCGCTCGCAGCGCCGCACCACCCTGGCCGACCTTTCCCAGGAGACCGGCATCTCGGTCAGCACGCTGTCGCGACTGGAGTCCGGCGACCGCAAACCCACCCTCGAACTGCTGCTCCCCCTGGCCAAGGCACACGGGGTGACCCTCGACGAACTCGTCGACGCCCCCGCCACCGGCGACCCACGCATCCACATGCGCCCGATCACCCGCCACGGCATGACCATGCTCCCGCTCACCAAGCGCGCGGGCGGTATCCAGGCGTTCAAGATGATCATCGCCCCGGGGGCGACCGACCGGCCGCAGACCCCGCAGGTGCACGAGGGTTACGAGTGGCTCTACGTGCTCAACGGGCGCCTGCGCCTGATCCTCGGCGACAACGACATCGTGCTCACCCCCGGCGAGGCCGCCGAGTTCGACACCCATGTCCCGCACTGGTTCGGCGCCGCCGACGACCAACCGGTCGAATTCCTCAGCCTCTTCGGCAAGCAGGGCGAGCGCGCTCATCTGCGCGCCCGCCCCCGGGGTTCGGACTGACGATCAGCCGAGTGTGAAGCTCGCCCGGCCGGAGATGTGCTCGGCGGTCAGACCGACCAGGGCTGCGGCGGTGGCCAGGGTGGCGATCCGGCGCGGCCGCGACAATGGTCTCGATCTCGCAACGCGCCCGTCCGGCCGGGACCGGCGACGATCCTCGCCCGCGGTCGTATTCTGAGCCCGACCAGCACTTCCGCCGAGGAGGGCAGATGGGCGAGCGGCATTCCCCGAAGGCGAGCCGGTTCCGGTTCACCGTCACCGTCGTGCTCCTGCTGCTCACCGGCGTGCTGGTGATCGCCGGGGTGCTGGCCCGCTACCTGCACTCGGACCTGCTCGACACCGACCGCTACGTCGCCATCGTGGGCCCACTGGCCACCGAACCGGCCATCCAGGACGCGGTGACCGACCAGGTCGGCGCGGCGATCCTGAACCGCCTCGACGACACATCCCTGGCCCAGGACCTCGCCGCCGCCCTCACCGATGACGACACCGCCGCGGACTCACCCCGCCTGCAGGCCGCCCTGCGCGCCCTGCCCGCTCTGCTCCGCGCCGAGCTCGACGACCTGGTCCGCCAGACGACCGAATCGGTGGTGCGCAGCGAGCAGTTCGCCGAGCTGTGGACCTCGGCCAATCGTGGGGCACACACCGCGGTGAGCGGGGTGCTCACCGGTTCCGGACCGCTCGAGGTCGACGAGGACGGCACGGTGCGCGTCCCGCTCGACCAGGTCGTGGAGGTCGTGCGACAACGGCTGCGGGAGCGCGGCGTGGAGGTCTCCGGCGAATCGCGCACTATCAACGCGGAAGTGGTCGTCTTCCAGGACGAACGGATCGCGCGGGCCCAGCACTGGACCCGCCTGCTCGACCGCGCGGCCACCGGGCTGCCGGTGCTCGCGCTGCTGCTCGCCGTCGCCGCGATCGTGATCGCCCCACCGGGCACCCGCCGCCGCGCGGTCGCCCTGCACGGCGCGATCCTGATCGCCGCCATGGCGCTGCTCGCGGTGGCGATCGCGCTCGGCCGTCATTTCTACCTCTCGGCGGTGTCGCTGAATCCGGAGGTCGCGCGCCTGCTGTTCGACACCGTTACCGACCCGGTGCGCGAGAAGCTGCGCGTGGTCGCCGCCTACGGCGCCGTGCTGGTGGTGTTCGCGCCGCTGACCGGGCCGTCACGTCCCGCACGGGCGGTGCGGGCACGGATCGCGGCGGGCTGGGCGGCGATCATCCGCCGACCGGGCCTGGCGAGCTGGTGCGCGGTCGGCCTGGCGGCGCTGGTTCTGGTGTTCTGGACATCGCCCTCGATCACGGCGCTCGTGGTGGTCGCGGCGGCGGCCTGCGCGGCCGTGGTGACGATCCAACTGCTCGCCCGCCGCGCACAGCGTTGACCTCAGCTCTGGAGCGCGGTGATCAGCGCGGGACTCAAGGCCAGCGCGGGCAGTGACTCCACCAGCAGCTCGACCAATTGCTCACGGGTGACCGGCTTTTCGAGCATCCAGGTGAGGATGGTCTCCTCGACGAAGGCGATCCAGCCGCGGATGGCGAGGGTGAGCCGGGCCAGGTCCGGGTCGTTGGGCGGTAGCGGCAGTTCGCTGACGATGAGGTCGGCGATGGTGGCACGGGTGCTGTCGACATAGCCCGACATCTCCGGGGTGATGCTGGCCGGGCCGCGCAGCACCGAGCGATAGGACGCCGAGTGCTCGGTGACGTAGTCGACGAAACGGTCGATCGAATCGCGCAGCATGTCGAACAGCGACAGTTCCCGGTTCGGGGCGATCGCGGTGTAGAACTCCTCGATCACGTGCCGGGCGATGGCCTCGTGGAACTCCTGCTTGGACGCGAAGTAGTGGAACAGCAGGCCACGCGAGATGCCTGCCTGCTTGGCGATGTCGTCGACCGAGATGTCCTCGAGCGAACGCCCGGCCAGCATCTCGGCGCCGAGGGTGATCAGCTGCAGCCGACGTTCCTCGGGGCTGAGCCGGATGCGCTTGGTCTCGCCGGAAGTCCTGATGGTCACGCCGCCCATCGTAGCGCTACTGAACTCGATTCAATAGCTGTTGACTCCGGCTCAATAAGACCGTAGTCTGCTGTACATGAGTCGCAAGGTTACAGACAAAGTTGTCGACCGCAGCGCCGCCCGCCACATCAAGACGATCATCGTCGGCAGCGGGTTCGCGGGCCTCGGCATGGCCATCCGCCTGCATCAGCAGGGTCGTGACGATTTCCTCGTGCTCGAGCGCGGCAGCGATGTCGGCGGCACCTGGCGCGACAACACCTACCCCGGTGCCGCCTGCGACGTGCCCTCGCACCTGTACTCGTACTCCTTCGCACTGAACCCCGACTGGTCGCGCTCGTTCTCCAAGCAGGGCGAGATCCAGGCCTACATCCGCGGCGTCGCCGAAAAGAACAATGTGCTCGACAAGCACCTGTTCGACTGCGATGTGCTCGGCATGCGCTGGAACGCCGAGACCGCCCGCTGGGACATCACCACCAGCAAGGGCGATTTCACCGCCGACACCGTCGTCTCCGCGGTCGGCGCCCTCTGCGAGCCCTCGCTACCGGATATCAAGGGCATCAACGACTTCTCCGGCGAGATCTTCCACTCGGCCCGCTGGGACCACGACGTGGACCTGACCGGCAAGCGGGTCGCCGTGATCGGCACCGGCGCCTCGGCCATCCAGATCGTGCCCGCCATCGCGAGCAAGGTCGCCCACCTCGACCTCTACCAGCGCACCGCGCCCTGGCTGCTGCCGCGCATGGACCGCCCGTACTTCCTGCCCGAGCGCCTGGCGTTCAAGTACATCCCGGGCGTGCAGCGCCTCTCGCGCGCGGCCATCTACGCCGCTCGCGAGACCCAGGTCGTCGGCCTGGCCAAGTACCCCGCGCTGATGAAGATCTTCGAGACGATCTCGCGCGGCAAGCTGCTGGCCGAGGTCCGCAACCCGGTCAAGCGCGCGCTGGTCACCCCGGACTACCGCATCGGCTGCAAGCGCATGCTGATCTCCAACGAGTACTACCCGGCCATCGACCGCGACAATGTCGAGGTCGTCACCAACGGCATCGCCGAGGTGAAGGCGGGCTCGATCGTCACCAAGGACGGCACCGAGCGCGAGATCGACGCGCTGATCGTGGCCACCGGCTTCCACGTCACCGACTCCCCCGCCTTCGAGGGCATCATCGGAAAGACCGGGCAGACCCTGGCCGAGCAGTTCGACGAGGTCGGCCAGCGCGGCTACAAGGGCTCGACCATCGAGAACTTCCCCAACATGTTCTTCCTGCTCGGCCCGAACGTGGGCCTGGGCCACACCTCGATGGTGTTCATGATCGAATCGCAGATCAACTACGTCGCCGACGCCCTGGCAACCATCGACGCCGAGGGCCTGCGTACCGTCGAGGTCCGCAAGGACGCGGTCGACACGTACAACACCGAGCTGCAGGCGAAGATGGCCGACAGCGTGTGGATGAACGGCGGCTGTGCCAGCTGGTACCTGGACAAGCACGGCAACAACACCACGCTCTGGCCCGATTTCACCTTCCAGTTCCGTAGGCTGACCAAGAATTTCGATGTCGCTGCCTACGACACGACTTCTTCGACCGACTCCGACACCGAACTGAAAGTGGTGGCAGCACAGTGAGCAAAGATGCTTACTTCACGAACAAGGTCTGTGTGATCACGGGCGCCGGGTCCGGCATCGGCCGCGCGCTGGCCGAGAACCTGGCCCGCCGCGGCGCCAAGCTGGCGCTGTCCGACATCGACGCCGAGGGTCTGGCCGAGACCGTGCGCCTGGTCGAGGCGCTGGGCGCGCAGGTCAAGGCCGACCGGCTCAATGTCGCCGAGCGCGAGGCGTTCCTGCTCTACGCCGATTCGGTGAAGGCCCACTTCGGTGTCGTGCACCAGATCTACAACAACGCGGGCATCGCCTACCACGGTGACGTGGTCAAGACCGACTTCAAAGACATCGAACGCATCATGGATGTCGATTTCTGGGGCGTCGTCAACGGCACCAAGGCGTTCCTGCCGATGCTGATCGACTCCGGCGACGGTCACGTCGTCAACGTCTCCAGCCTGTTCGGCCTGGTCACCGTGCCCGGCCAGGCGGCCTACAACTCGGCCAAGTTCGCGGTGCGCGGCTTCACCGAGGCGCTCTACCAGGAGATGAAGATCGCCAAGGCGCCGGTCAAGGTCACCTGCGTGCACCCCGGCGGCATCAAGACCGCGGTGGCCCGCAACGCCACCTACGCCGAGGGCATCGACGGCGCCAACACCGCCTCGCTGTTCGACAAGTACCTGGCGATCCACAGCCCGGAGATGGCCGCGCAGACCATCACCGAGGGTGTGCGCAAGGGTCACGCGCGCGTGCTGATCGGCTGGGAGGCCAAGGTGCTCGACGCGAGCGTGCGCTTCCTGGCCTCGGGCTACAACCGGATCTCGGCCGTGGTCAACGGCCGCTTCATGCCGCACTGACCTCAGGACGACGCCCATGCGCGAGTTCAAGATTCCGCTGCCGATCGTGCGCGCGGTGCTCGACCCGGTCTTCCGGGTGACGCTCAACGCCCGCCTGCCGATCGCGGCGCAACGCGCTCTGCTCGACGCGGTCTCCCTGCTGCAGCTGGTGCCGGACGGTTCCATCGTCCAGCGGCTGCAGCTGGGGGGCCGCCCGGCCGAGCGGGTCATCGCCGAGACCGCGATTCCGGGTTCGCGTACCCACGCGGTCCCGCCGGAGCGCGCCGCCGGCGCGATCCTGTACCTGCACGGCGGTGGCTACGTGGTCGGTTCGCTGGCCACGCACCGCTCGCTGGTGGCCCATCTGGCCAGGGAGAGCGCCTGCGCGGTGTACTCGCTGGACTACCGGCTGGCCCCCGAGCACCCGTTCCCGGCCGGCCTCGACGACGCCGAGGCCGCGTTCCTCGACCTGGTCGACAATGTCGGCTACCGGCCCGAACAGATCTGCTTGGCGGGTGACTCGGCCGGTGGCGGCCTGGCCCTGGCCCTGGCGCAGCGACTGCTGGCCCGTCACGGCATCGCGCCTGCCGCGCTGGGCCTGATCGCGCCCTGGGTCGACCCGACCCAGGTGCCGACCAAAGACCGCGACCTGGTGATCAACCGGGCGTGGTCACAGGCGTGTGCCGCCCACTATCTGGGCGACGCCGCCGTCACCGAGGCGGGCTACGCGCCCCTGCTCGGCGACCTGCTCGGCCTGCCTCCCACCTACGTGCAGGTCGATGTGAGCGAACTGTTACACGATCAGTGCCGCCAGCTGGTCACGGCCCTTCGGGGGGCGGGTGTGCACGTCCGCTTCAGCGAAACGCGCGGCCTGTGGCATGTCGCGCAACTGCAGGCCGCGCTGGTCACCGAGGCCGCGCGGGCACTGAGCGAACTCGCAGAATTCCTGCGAGAAGCAATACAGCCGGTATCGATAGACGATTTACGATAAAGCCTGGTGACGGGCAATTCGGGCGGCGATATCGCGACCCGGCCGAGAGTGTCGTAGATTACTGGCGAGTAGAACCCACTGGAAGGGCACAGATGCGAGAGTTCGAAGTTCCGGCTTCCTACACCATCCCGGACGATGCGAACAATTCCGACAACGTCTTCCGCTTCGCGCAGGAGACGCCGAACACGGTCTTGTTCAACGTCCCGAACGGCAGCGGCGGCTGGAACGACGTCACGGCGGCACAGTTCGAGCGGGCCGTCACCGGCGTGGCCAAGGGCCTGATCGCCGCGGGCATCGAGCTGGGCGACCGCGTCGCCATCATGGCCGCCACCCGGTACGAGTGGACGCTGCTGGACTTCGCGATCTGGGCCGCCGGTGGCGTGACCGTCGCGATCTACGACAGCTCGGCCGCCGAGCAGGCCAAGTGGATCCTGCAGGACTCCGAGACCAAGCTGCTCGTCGTCGAGAACGACAAGCACCGCGCGACCATCGAGGAGATCGAGGCCGGTTCGCTGCCCGCGCTCGCCGAGACCCTGCAGATCGACAAGGGCGCGATCGACGAGCTGACCAAGCGCGGCACCGACCTCGACGACTCGGTCGTGCACGAGCGTCGCAAGCAGGTC
Source organism: Nocardia sp. NPDC004415 (assembly GCF_053602435.1). NCBI lineage: Bacteria > Bacillati > Actinomycetota > Actinomycetes > Mycobacteriales > Nocardiaceae > Nocardia > Nocardia sp. NPDC004415. The sequence continues at coordinate 89,749 of NZ_JBSGDP010000008.1, read as the reverse complement.
GGCGCGGCCTCCCCCGCCACCCTGATCTACACCTCGGGCACCACCGGCAAGCCCAAGGGCGTGCAGTTGACCCACGCCAACCTCTACGCCGAGTCGCGCTCCGGCGGCATCGAGCTGTCGGCGTTCGTCTCCGAGGGCCAGAAGACCCTGCTGTTCCTGCCGCTGGCGCACGTGTTCGCCCGCGCGGTCGCGCTGATCGCCTTCGACTCCAAGGTGACCATCCGGCACAGCTCGGACTGGACCACCCTGGTCGAGCAGTTCGGCGAGTTCAAGCCCGACTTCATCCTCTCGGTGCCGCGCGTGTTCGAGAAGGTGTACAACTCGGCCAAGCAGAAGGCGCACGACGGCGGCAAGGGCAAGATCTTCGACGCCGCCGCCGAGACCGCCATCGCCTACAGCGAGGCGCTCGAGAAGGGCGGCCCCGACCTGCTGCTCAAGCTCAAGCACTTCGTCTTCGACAAGCTGGTCTACAGCAAGCTGCGCGCGGCCCTCGGTGGCCAGTGCCTGGCCGCTGTCTCCGGCGGCGGCCCGCTGGGCGCGCGCCTGGGCCACTTCTTCCGTGGCGTCGGCGTCACCATCTACGAGGGCTACGGCCTGACCGAGACCACCGCCGCGTTCAGCGTCAACACCCCGCAGTTCATCCGCGTGGGTTCGGTCGGTCGCCCGATCCAGGGCCACGCGGCCAAGATCGCCGAAGACGGCGAGCTGCTGCTCAAGGGCTCGGTCGTGTTCGACGGCTACTGGGGCAACCCGGAGGCCACCGCGGACTCGTTCGAGGACGGCTGGTTCAAGACCGGTGACCTCGGCGCCATCGACGCCGACGGCTTCATCACCATCACCGGCCGCAAGAAGGAAATCCTGGTCACCGCGGGCGGCAAGAACGTCTCCCCCGCCGTGCTCGAGGACTCCCTGCGCGCGCACCCGCTGATCAGCCAGGTCATGGTCGTCGGTGACGGGCAGCCGTTCATCGGCGCCCTGATCACCCTCGACCCGGAGGCCCTGCCGGGCTGGAAGGATCGCAACGGCGTCGCCGCCGACACCGCGATCGAGACCCTGATCGAGAACCCGGCGCTGGTCGCCGAGGTGCAGGCGGCGGTCGACGAGACCAACAAGAAGGTCTCCAAGGCCGAGGCGATCAAGAAGATCCGCATCCTGCCGGTCGACTGGACCCAGGAGGGTGGCGAGCTCACCCCGAAGATGTCGCTCAAGCGCGCCGTCGTCATGAAGCAGTACGCCTCCGAGGTGGACAAGATCTACTCGTAGGTCTCACCAGCTCGAAAACGGCCGGTCGCGCATGGTGCGCGACCGGCCGTTTCGTTTGTTCTAGTAGCGTTGAGCGGCGAATTCGGCTGCGGTGAGGGTCATTCCGTTGACGGCGTAGAGGGTGTGGACGGCGTTGGGCTGGGCGAGGGGGGAACCGTCGCAGATGTTGTCGGTGGGGATGCACAGGTCGATGGTCTTGCCCGCGTAGGGGTCGCCGACGGTGACGACGGGGGCGCCCGCGTCGGTGAGGAAGCGTTCGGAGGGTTTGCCGAACAGGGCGACCGCGGCGATGTGCTCGGCGATCTCGGGTGCCAGCGGTTCGGGAATGTAGGACAGGTATTCGGCGGGTACGCCCGCGGGCGCGTCGGCGCCGAGCGCGAAACCGGCCACGGCCGCGCCCTGGCTGTAACCGCCGAGCACGATCCGGGTGCCGGGGCAGGTGGCGGCGAGGTATTCCACGCGCCGCTGGGTGTCGTCGATGCCGCGCAGGACGGTGTGGGCGAAGGCGAGGCGGTCGGTGAAATCGCCGCTGGCCGGGTAGTTCACGCCGTAGGCGCCGACCGAGCGGCCGCCGGCGTTCAGGCGCACCGCCTCGACGAAGGACGTACCGGTGAGACCGAGTTCGCCGCCGGGCTCGGCGGTCCCGCGGGCGAAGACCACCTCGATGTCGGCGCAGGGCGCCGCGGTGGCCGGATGGGTGGGCGCTACCAGCGGAATCGCGGCTGCCAGAAGAGCTGCAGACACGAATCGAGGAAGAGAACGTGCTGTCATGCCGCGCAGACTACCGACCGGCGGCGCGCACCCGGCGCTTCGTGGCGCCGACGCGCCGCCGGTCAGCGGGTCTTTCGCGAGGCTAGGAAACCGGGGCCGGGATCATCCGGCGGGCGCGCAGGGCGTAGAGGCCCGCGATGCCGATGGCGATGTCGGCGCTGATCTCGAACAGTGCGGCGAACCAGGAGAACCCGGTGACGCGGGCCTGTGGCGGCGCGTTGATGAAACTGTCGCTGAGCGGCCCGAACCAGTCGGGCAGGATGTGCACCACGATGAAGCCGACCGCACTGGCGAACCCGACGATCGTCGCCGCCAGCGGTGCCGCGCTGTGGCCGCGGAACACCAGCACGATGGCCAGCACCGCGAACAGCAACTGCATCGTGCCCAGCGCGTTGACCAGCGCCGAACAGACATTCAGCCCCCGCCAGAAATGATCGCCACCATGCACGAACAGCGCCACGGCGAACACCGCGGTCGTCGCACGCAAGGCCCGGTCGGCTGGATTGGTAGTGGTCTCCGGCATGGGGTCCTCCTGCCCTTCATGACTACTACATAGCGTAGTTTTTCGAGCGCGATCAGGACAGGGTTTCGGCCGTCACGAATGGGTCACCCCTCACTCCGGCCGGTCTCGACGCGGATATTCGCGCACCGTCCACCGGGGTGGACGGCACACAGCACAGAGCCGCCCGTCGCGGCAGTTCGCGACGGGCGGCTCGAGGGGGGAATCAGACGCCCGCGTCGGCTTTCTCGAGTTGCGGGCGGGGGGCGGCGGACTTGGTGTGGCCCACGAACAGCGCCGAGGCGACGACGCCGATGAGGAGGATGGCGGCCGGGAGGATCATCGACTGGCCCAGCGCGGTGCTGAACTCGTCGAGGATCTGCGGCGGAAGCGGGCCGGTGGCCGCACCCTCGCCGACCGGTCCGCCGCCACCGAGGCCGTTGGCGGTCAGGCGCGCGGCGATCAGCGCGCTGATGGCCGCGCTGCCCAGCACCGAACCGACCTGACGGGTGGTGTTGTAGACACCCGCGCCCGCACCGGCCTGCGCGACCGGCAGGTTGTGGGTGGCGATCGAGGCCAGCGGGGCCCAGATGCAGGCGTTGGCGAAGCCGGCCAGGGTGGCCGCGAGCAGGAACCAGACGATCGACGAATCCGGGCGCATCAGCGCCGCGAAGGCGAACACCGAGGCCGCGAACAGCGTGAAACCGATGGTCGGCACCAGCCGGGGCGGCAGCTTGTCGGAGATCCGGCCGATGAACGGCGCGGTGAAACCGGTGGCCAGCGCCATCGGCGCGAACACCAGCGCCGAGGTGGTCGGCGACATCTCCCGCACGGCCTGCAGATAGAAGTACGAGGGCACCATCAGCGAGGTCACCGCGGCACCCATCGCCGCGATCGCCAGGTTCGACAACGCGAAATTGCGGTCGCGGAACAGGCTCATCGGGACCAGCGGTTCGCCGGTGTTGCGGGTCTGGTTGATCACGAACACCACCAGCATCACCACACCGAAGCCGATGAGCAGCCAGATCCGCAGCGACCAGTCCTGCGCGTTGCCCTCCTGGATGCCGAACACCAGCGCCAGCATGCCGACACCGCTGAGCACCACGCCGACGATGTCGAACTTGTGCTCGCTGGTCGGCAGCGCGGGCACCAGCCACGCGGCCAGCGCGAACGCGATGATGCCGACCGGCACGTTGACGAAGAAGATCCACTCCCAGCCGAGATTGTCGACCAGCACACCGCCCAGGATCGGGCCGACCAGCGTCGCCAGACCGGCCACGCCGCCCCACAGACCCATCGCCGCGCCGCGCTTGTCCGGCGGGAACGTGCGGGTGATGACGGCCATCGTCTGCGGCGTCATCAGCGCCGCGCCGATGCCCTGGGCCGCGCGCGCCGCGATCAGCATGCCGATGCTGCCCGACAGACCGCACCACAGCGAGGCGACGGTGAAGACCGCCAGGCCGATCAGGTAGATGTTCTTGGGCCCGAACCGGTCACCGAGGCGGCCGGTGACCAGCAGCGGCACCGCGTAGGTGAGCAGGTAGGCGCTGGTGACCCAGATGACGTTGGAGATGTCGGTGTCGAGCTCGGTCATGATCGCCGGGTTGGCGACCGCGACGATCGTCATGTCCAGCAGGATCATGAAGAATCCGACGACCAGCGCGAACAGCGCGGGCCACGGATTGCGTCGGTCAGTCATCGAAGTGGTTCCTATCGAGAAAATGAAGCGCGGATATCAGCCGCGGGCGGGAACGTCCACCCAGCGGGGTCGCGGTATGGGGTGGTCGCGGCTCGGCCAGTCGTCCTCGGTCCCGATACCGCTGATGACGCGTTCGCCGGTGCCGGGGTCGAACTCCTCCCACTCGACGGCGCCGCTGCCGAGTTCGGCGGCGAAGCCCTCGATCCAGGTCAGTTCGGCGTGCAGGGTGGTGCGGATGTACTCCAGGACCATGCAGTACCGGCGTGGCATGGCACGGTCACGGGTCCAGTCGATCAGCGCGTCGATGTCGGCGAGTTCGTGGCGCAGGTGCGCGACCCGCTCACCGAGTAGCGTGACGACCTGCTCGCGCGGCAGGCTGTGCGCCTCGGCCAGTGCCAGCCGGAAGATCGGGTACTCGCGCGCGGGGGTGCTCAGCAGCTCGGCGATCCGCTCGCGCAAGGCGGTGCGCCCGGATTCGGTGATCCGGTAGGTGGTGCGTTCGGGCCGGTTGCCCGCCCGGTCGGTGCCCTCCGCGGCGACCATCTCGTCGTCGGCCAGCCGCGCCACCGCGTGATACAGCGACCCCGGCCGCACCTTGACCAGCAGATCCTCCCGCCGCGCCACCAGCAGTTGATACATCTCGTAGGGATGCATCGGCCGCTCGTCCAGCAGCGCGAGCACCGCGACCGCCAACGGCGACATCACCCCCCGGCCCACCTGCCCCACCACCCCACCTCCCTGCTCCGAACCAAATATTCCAGTAGGAATATACGGAGCGGAACAGACGGGGCAAGAGCTACCCCTGCTGCCCGGCGCAGCCCCGCGGAAATCGGCGAACGCGGGTCGGCCCGCCGGGCAGAATGGGCGAGTGTCGAGAGTGTGGACTCGTGTGGGGGTCCTGATCTGCCTGCTGGTCTGCGCGGGATTCTTGGCCGCGTGCTCGCCGTATGAGACCTCCGATCCCGGCGCCCCCGCACGGGTGCTGGCGGCGATGCGGATCGGCGACTGCGCGCATGTGCCCGCGTTCGGCGATATCCCGAGCGAGACCATCCCCGCGCCGACTCCGGCCCCCTGCGACAACAGCGTGAACAGCAATGCCGTGGTGACGGCATCGTCGGCCCGGCGTTGCGGCACGGACGGCGAAATACTTTGGTCCGGACATTGTTTCGCACTCCGATGGATCACCGGTGCGTGCTACCGAAAGGTGCCCGTCGGCTGGCTGCGCACCGGGCTGTGCGCGACCGAAGATCGGACCGTACAGCAGTTCCGCGCAGACGGTTCCCTGGATGTTCCCGGCTCCGGATCGAACACCTACACCGTCTACACCGACTGGCGCGCGGTCGGTTTCGACATCTGGTCGACCCTGGTCGGCCTCGCCATCCTGGCCGCCGTGTTCGTCGTGACCCGGGCGATTCGCTTCTACCGATTCGTCGAGGGCAAGCCGGCGCCCTCGCGATCCTGTTTCGGGATCGCGCTGATCCTGTTCGTCCCGGTGCTGATCACCGCGTGGCTGCTCGAGTGGATGCTGCGATCGGGCGCCAGCGGACACCAACTGAGGCAGGCGCAGGCATTCGCCGACGATTGGAGCATCACCATCGTCGACCCGACCGCGATGCCCGGCCCCCACACCCGACGCATGGACCCGATCGTCGCCCGCACCGCCGACGGCACCCCTGTGACCTGCACGCTCAGCGCTTCCACCCGGCACCGCAAAACCGGCGAATGGGTGTTCACGGCAAAGCTCCCACGCGGCGAGCGCAGCGGCTGGCGCCGGTTCGAGCTGACCTGCGCCGGGATCACGCCGCGGGCGGCTGGGTGAGGGGCCAGTCAGCGGGGAGGCCGAGGACCGCGGCGGTCAGACGGACTGCGGTCAGGAAGGCGTGGATGTCGTCCAAGCCTGGGACCAGGTTCACGGGACGGTCGCCGATCCGGCAGGGGCACAGAGTGATTCGTGGGTTTCCTGGCTTCGGGTACGGGCGGCCGAAGACGACCGTGACCGGGCCGTCGGGGGTGGCGAGGACTCTGGTCGCGATCGGTGCGCCCAGGGTGGTGGTGCTCATCAGGAGGCGCCGGGAAGTGTCGGCAGACCGTGGTCAGCCTGGCCGAAGACGGTGTAGGCGGTGCCGGATTCGGCGGCGCGGGCCAGGTCGGCGTCGATGGCGGCGAGGGCGGTGTAGATCGCGGCCAGGGCGTCGGCGCCGGTGGACGAGCCGGTGGTCGTGTTCTCGATGCGGTAGCGGCAGAGCCATTCGCCGGACGCCGGGTCTTCCGTGGGCGCGCCGATGTCGATGGACAGCACGTCGCCGCGGTGGTCGATTGCGCGCGACAGGATGACCGGTCCGATATCGGTGAGGGGCTCGTTCCAGAGGTGGATGAGGAGGTGGGGGTCGACCGGGACCAGGCGGGGTTCGTGACCGGGGGCCGTGGCGAGGTAGGGCTGGTGGGGGCCGGGGAGTTCGTAGAGGCGGACGTGGACGCGGGCGGGCCCCGCGGGAGTGAGAGTGCCGGCCAGTTCGCCCTGGCATTCTTCGAAATAGCAGCTGGCGAGCCGCTGACTGCCGTGCTCGGTGAGATACGCGGCTTCCGCGAGGAACTCGGCGGACTCGGGTTCGGGCGGAAACCCGCCCTCCCCCACCTCGACGCTGACCCGCGCGAGATTGCCGTAAGACCGGTCCCGTCCGGCGTCGATACACAGCGCACCGATCCCGGCGCGTAGGCGGGCGGGATGGGACGGCAGGGTGTGCATCTGATCGCGCAGCGGCTCGTCGACGAGGTAGATACATCCCCCTTCGTCGTAGTCGATGATGTCGGTCGCCGGCATCGGCCCAGTATGCATCGGGTGTCCGACGGTATCCGCCGGGCGGACCGGCCAGTCGACGGAAGGGGTTCGGAGGGGGTTGGGGGCGCCGTAGACTCGGGGGTGACGGTCGTGGCGGGGGGATCGCTGTGGGGATGTATCGGATCGGGCCGGTGTTGGTGGTGCTCGTGGCTGGGACTGTGGGGTGTGGGGAGGTCGGGCGGGCGCTCAATGAGGGTGGGGATACGACGTGTGGTGTGTATCTCGAGCAGGATGCCGAGGATCAGCGCACCACGATCACCAAGTTCCTCGAGGAGCGGCGCCGGGGCGATGCGGAGTTCACTCCGGCGACGATCGATGTGGCGCGCGGTGGGGTGAACATGTTGTGTTCGATTCCCGCCAACACGGACGTGGCCATTCGGGACGCGACTTTCGTCGGCAAGCTCGACGTGCGGGTCACGCCCACCCGCTGAGCGTCCGGCGGGACGTGGTTCAGAGGGCGTGGGCGTCGAGCCAGTGGCGGGCGGCGGTGGCGGGGGCGGTGCCGGTGTCGACCTCGGCGATGAGGGCGAGGAGGTCGTCGGTGGTGAGTTCGCCCGCGACGTAGTTGAGCTTCTTGACCTGCTGGCGGTCGAAGATTCCGCTGCGGTAGAGGGCCAGGATGTTCTGGGCGCGGATCGCGTAGCCGGGGTCGGCGAGGACCGTGAGGCCGGTGAGGTCGCCGCCGGGGCCGTCGGTGAGGCCGGCCTGGATCGTGTTGTTCAGCAGGTCGGTTCGCAGGGCAGCGAGGTCGGGATAGGGGTGGACGGTGGCGGGGGCGCAGTCGGCGACGAGCTGTGCGGACGGATCGTCGTCCGAGGTCGGGGCGAGGGCGCCGACGGTGAGAGTGGCGCAGGCGGGGGCCAGCGCGGTGACGGTGCGGATGCCGTCGGCGGCCACGGCGGACTCGGGGCGGACCACGCGCGGACGCAGATCGGTGCCGTCGGCGGCATCGGACACACTGAGCCCGGCGGGCAGCGCCGCGTTGACGGCGGCGGCGACGGCGGCGGGCTCGCGGGCGGGCGAAGCGGGATTCCAGCGGTCGAGCAACTCGCCGTTGCGAGCACCGAGGACCGCGACGCGGCCCGCGTCGAGCGCGGCCAGCGGATCGGTCAGCCCGGTCACCACGCTGGTGCGGGTGCCGACACGCGCCAGGGCCTGGGCGTAGATCTCGGCGAGTACCACCGACTCGGTGGAGCTGCCCGCACCGACCGCGACCATGGGCCGATCATCGGCATCAGCGCAGGACACGGCGGCCATCGCACCGGCCGTCACCAGGATCGCGGCCATACTCCGACGCACCGCGCGCGCGACCATCGCCTCCGACACCAACTTCCCGTATTCGCCGTCCACCCACGCATTTCGGCGCGACGCGGGCAGTATTACCACCCAGAATGTACCTGCGGCCCCCGGGACGCATGCACAGCGCACTGCCCGCCTTTGCCGGAAGGACCCCAGTGAAAACCGCGTTCACCGCTTCGCCAGGACATCGCCGACCGGCTCGCCGCCTCGTGGTCCGGGCCGGACGGGTACTCGCGGCCGCTGTCGCTCTCGCCGCCGCCATGATCGTCTCCGCCTGCGGCAACACCGATCCGATGGCGGCCAAGGGCGATTGCGCCAGCGACGCGCTGATCATCGGTTCGGCCGACTTTCCCGAATCCGAGACCGTCGCCACGATCTACACCGAGGTCTTACGCATCAATGGCTTCAAGGTCGACACCGAGTTCAATATCGGTGATCGCGAAACCTATCTCCCGGCGCTGCGCCAGTGCGCGATCTCGCTGATTCCCGAATACACCGGAAACCTGTTGCGCTACCTGGACAACGACGCCACCGCCACCACCGCCGACGAGGTCACCGCGGCCCTGCCCGGCGTGCTCGGCGAGGAACTGGCCATCGCGACGCCCGCGCCCGGCCAGGATTCCGACGCGGTGGTGGTCACCCGGGCCACCGCCGAGAAATGGAAGCTGAGCAGCATCGCCGATCTGGCACCGCATTCGGCCGAGGTGACCTTCGGCGCCCAGCCGGAATTCGCGCAGCGGCCCGGCGGATTGCCCGGGCTGAAGAAGAACTACGGGCTCGACATCAGCGCGGGCAATTTCGAGGCGATCGACGACCACGGCGGCCCGGCGACGGTGCGCGCGCTGGTCGACGGAAAGGTCCTCGCCGCCGACATCTACACCACCTCCCCCGCCATCGCGCAGAACGATCTGGTGGTGCTCGCCGATCCGAAGCGCAATTTCGCGGCGCAGAATGTGGTGCCGCTGTTCAATGCCGCGAAGAAGACCGACAAAGCGGTGGCGGTCCTCGACGCGGTGTCGGCGAAACTCACCACCACGGAATTGATTTCGCTCAACACGGCGGTCTCCGGGCCCGGCAGGATCGAGCCGAAGGCGGCCGCGCTGGCGTGGATCACCGCACAGGGCTTGAATTCCCCGATCGGTTAGTCATCGCCCAGCAGGGCGCGCAGGTGTGGGTCGTCGGCCAGTACCGCCCGCATCCTGGCACGTTCGTGGGCGCGCTGGGCCTGGGCGTGCAGCCAGTCCTGCGCGGCCTGCACGAGCACGACGTTCACCCCGACGCCCGCCGCCTCGGCCGCGGCGACGAGCTCCGCGGCCATCTCGTCCGGAAACTGCACGGTGATCGATGCCATGCCCCGATGATCCCAGACAACGCGACAGCGCCCCCGTTCCGGACCGGAACGGGGGCGCTGTTCGACGGAACTACTGACTACGCGACACCCTCGGCGCGCGCGGTCGCGGCCACGGCCGCGGCGACGGCGGAAGCCACGCGCGGGTCCAGCGGGCTCGGGATGATCTTGTCGACCGCGAGCTCACCGGCGACCACGTTGAAGATGGCGTCGGCGGCGGCGACCTTCATGCCCTCGGTGATGCGGCGAGCGCCCGCGTCCAGCGCACCCTTGAACACGCCGGGGAAGGCGAGCACATTGTTGATCTGGTTCGGGAAGTCACTGCGGCCGGTGGCCACGATGGCGGCGTACTTGGCGGCCACCTCGGGGTGGATCTCCGGGTCCGGGTTCGACATGGCGAACACGATCGACTCCGGCGCCATCGAGGCGATGAGCTCCTCGGGGATGGTGCCCGCGGACAGGCCCAGGAACACATCGGCACCGGCCAGCGCCTCGGCCGGGCCACCGGTCAGGCCGCGCGGGTTGCTGCGGGCGGCCAGGTCGGCCTTGACGCCGTTGAGGCCGTCACGACCGGCGCTGACGATGCCCTTGGAGTCGAGCACGACCACGTCGGGGATGCCCGCGGCGAGCAGGATGTTGGCGCACGCCACACCGGCGGCACCGGCACCGGAGACGACCACCTTCAGGGCGGACATGTCACGGCCCTGCTGGGCGGCGGCGCCCTTGAGCGCGGCGAGCACCACGATGGCGGTGCCGTGCTGGTCGTCGTGCATGACCGGGCAGTCCAGCGCCTCGATGACCCGCTGTTCGATCTCGAAGCAGCGCGGGGCGGAGATGTCCTCGAGGTTCACCGCGCCGAAGCTCGGGCGCAGGCGGATCAGGGTCTCCACGATCGCGTCGGGGTCGGTGGTGTCGAGCACCAGCGGGATGGAGTTCAGGCCCGCGAACTTCTTGAACAGCGCGGCCTTGCCCTCCATCACCGGCAGCGAGGCGCGCGGGCCGATGTCGCCCAGACCGAGCACGGCGGTGCCGTCGCTGACGACGACCACGAGGCGGTCGGTCCAGGTGTAGGTCTTGGTGAGCGCGGCGTCCTCGGCGATGGCCCGGCTGACCTGGGCGACGCCCGGGGTGTAGGCGATGGACAGGTCGCGCTGGGTCTCGAGCGGGGCACTGAGCTCTACCGACAGCTTGCCGCCGAGGTGTCCCGCGAAGATCTCGTCGTGGGTGATGGCAGCCAGGCTCGCTGCATCATCGGCCTGGGGCGCCGCGGTGGCATTCGGTGCGTCAGTCACAGATGACACGATTTCACTCCTGCTCGAGTCGGACTCAACCGGGGGACGGTTACCGCCGGGTATATCGGGTTACGGTTCTTCATGAGCGCTCACCGGACGAGCGGCCCGACGCGGATACCGGTCACAACCGGTCGCGGGGCGCGGCACTGATCCAGGGTGCGGAGCCGGACGGGTGGTCCGGGCGAACAAAGGGTGGTCCCTCGGCCGCGACGGTGCGTCGCGTGGCGGGAGGTCACCAGGTTTCCCGAACCCGGCGGTGGCGAGGGAAGGGAATCCGCAACATTCTGCCAGCCGGGCCGACCAGTTGCCAAACCGGTGCGGGGTGTCCGCCGACAGCGTGTCATCTGTCGAGCGTAGCGACGCCGAATTGCCGCGGGGTAAGAGAAAACTCGCAGCTGACGGGGAACAGCCGGTGAACAATCACACCGCGGCCGGGCGTGGCGCGGTGAGTTCGTCGCCGAGGGGTTGCGGGCCTTGTTCGCGGCGCACCCAGACCTCGTCCAGCCCACCACAGCGCAGGCGCGCACGCCAGTCCGCGGCCGGGTCGGGATGGTCGGTGCGGCGGTGGATACCGCGCGACTCGGTGCGCACCAGCGCGCTGTACCCGGCCCAGCGGGCGACGGCGAGCAGCGCGGCGGCCTGGCGGGCGCGCAACTGGGCCGCGCCGGTGCCGCCGAGTTCGAACTGCGCGCCCGGCCACATGGCGTCGAGTTCGGCGATGCTGTCGCCCAGGCTGCCCGCGCTGCGCCGGTAGCTGCGGCGCAGCGGCAGGGTGTGTTCCTGGACCAGGCCGACGACCGAGCGCGGGTCGATGTGGGCGCGCGGGCCCAGGCCGGCGCCGGGGACCGGGCGCGCGCTGCCCGCCCACTCGGTCGACCGGGCGAAGACGGCCGCGCCCGCACCGGCCCAGCTGCCCGAGGCCACGGCCCACGCGCCGCTGAGCCCGCCCGCGGTGCCCGCCGCCCCGGCGACGAGTTCGCGCCCGGCCAGGTCGCCCGCGGTGTAGAGGCCGCGCACGGTGGTCGCGCAGTCGGGACCGGTCAGCGCGAGGCCGCCCGCGCCGCCGATGGTGCCTTCGAGCACCGCGCGCACCGGCACCCGCCCCGACGCGTCGACGGCACCGTGGCGGCCGAGCCAGGACCGCAGCGGTTCCGGGGTCTCGCGCAGGGCCGCGAAAACCCGGCGGCCCTCGGCGATGGCGGCCAGGGCGGTGCCGTCACCGGCCGGGAGCGCGGTGCCCGCCTCGTCGTAGAGCACCGCGAACGGCATCGACGGCCCCGGTGCGAGGGCGGAGTACAGCCGAGCCGGGACCGGGGCCAGGCCGTAGGCGCTGGAGAACTCCATGCCCGCCAGTTCGGCGCCCGCCTCGGCAGCCATCAGCAGGCCCTCCCCGGTGTTCACCTCGGTTCCCGCGCCGCCGGACAGGAAGGCGCAGCCGCCGGTGGCCACGACCACCGCGCCGGCCCGGATGGTCCACGGGCGGAACCGGTGGTGCCGTTGCAGGCCCGCCGCGCCGACGACGGTGCCCGCCGGGTCGACGAGCAGTTGCAGCGCCGGATGATGATCGAGGACGCGCACCCCCGCCGCCAGCGCACCGCGGCGCAGCCTGCGCAGATAGCTCGCGCCGTCGAGATATACGCGCGGCGGACCGGGGGCGGGCGCGCGCCGCACCGGCCCGGTCCAGCCGCGCAGCCGCCGATGCGTCTCGTCGATCACCCGCTCCAGCCAGACCGGATCGCCCAGACCGCCGCCGCGCGCGATGCTCGCGGCCACCGCCTCGGCCCGGTCCTGACCCGGTTCGATGTCCCACAGCACGGTGGTGCCGTGCACGGTGGGACCGCTGGATCCGCTGCGGCTCTTGTCCGCCAGCACCACGCGCGCACCGGCGGCCGCGGCGGCGACGGCGGCCCAGAGCCCGGCGGGCCCGCCGCCGAGGATCAGAACATCCGTCTCGATGCTGGTCACAGAGAGAAATGTTCGCCGCTCATTCACCTGCCCGCAACCACTACGCGGCGGTCAACCCCACCATTGTGTCCAAAGCAGTACACCGGTCGTGACCAGAACGATCGCCGACCCCGACAACGCCGCCGGACCACGCCCGCGATCCGCCACGAGTTGCGCGCCGACGACCACCACCGCCGCCACCACATGCCAGCCCAGCGAGGCGGCACCGGGCCCGGGGAAATCGCGCCGCGCGCCCATCACGGCGGCGCCGATCACCACGCACAGCAGCACCACGACGCCACCGGCGACGACGCCGCTGATCCCGCGCAGCAGCGTCACGAGGTGATCACCGGGACACCGCTCGCCTTGCCGATCAGCGCCTCGAACTGCTCGGGATCGGTGTGGCAGGCGCCGAGCGCGATGGTCTTGTTGCTGCCGTGATAGTCCGAGGAGCCGGTGCGTAGCAGGCCGAGTTCGGCGGAGAGGTCGGTGAGCACCGCGCGATCGGCGGCGCTGTGGTCGGGATGGTCGATCTCGAGACCCCCCAGGCCGAGCGTGGCCAGTTCCCTGATCTCGTCGAGGGCGAGCAGGCGGCCGCGTTTGCGGGCCCGCACGTGCGCCAGCACGCTGACCCCGCCCGCCGCGGCGATCAGCCGCACCGCCGTGGTCAGCGGGGTGTCGGCCTTCTCGGCGTAGTAGGGACCGTGCGGGGCCAGCAGGTCGACGAACGCCGCGTCGACGCTCTCCACCACGCCCGCCGCGACCAGCGCCCGCGCCAGATGCGGCCTGCCCGCCGCCGGGCCCGCCCCGGCGAGCACCGCGTCGGGGTCGATCGGCAGGCCGTCGGCCACCATCTTGTCGGCCATCGCGCGCACCCGGGCCACCCGCTCGGCGCGCAGCCGCTCGCGTTCCTCGGCGAAACCGGCGTCGGTGGGGTCGAACAGGTAGGCCAGCAGATGCACGGGGACGGGATACCCGTCCTCCCCCATGCCCTGACACGACATCTCCATCCCGCGCACCAGCGTCAGTCCCGAGGGGCGCGCGGCCTCGGCCTCTGCCCAGCCGCCGGTGGTGTCGTGATCGGTGATGGCGACGACGTCCAGGCCCGCCGCCGCGGCACGGCGCACCAGTTCGGCCGGGGTGTCGGTGCCGTCGGACGCCGTGGAATGGGTATGCAGATCGATGCGCACCCCTCAGTCTTACCGTGCGGTGCCCGCGCACGGCGATCCGTCCGGGAAACCGGACGCTGCCCGTACCATCGACACGTGCCGACTCTGCCCCCGATGCCGTCCTGGCGCGGGTCCGGCCGCGCGCGCACGAGCCCGCGACCCCGGGTCCCCGTCCCCACCGCGCGGGCCATCGTCGACTGCGGCGTCTACATCGACGGCAAGCGGCGGCCCGGGCACTTCACCCCGGAACAGGCGCTGACCGAGGCGCGCGGCAGCGAGGACGGTTTCGTCTGGCTCGGCCTGCACGATCCCGACGAGGCGCAGATGAGCGAGATCGCGCAGATCTTCGGGCTGCACCCGCTGGCCGTGGAGGACGCGGTGCAGGGCCGTCAGCGGCCCAAGCTGGAACGCTACGACGACACCCTGTTCCTGGTGATGCGCACGGTCAGCTACGTCGAGCACGACATCGACGCGATCAGCGAGATCGTCGAGACCGGCGACATCATGGTCTTCACCGGCGAGCACTTCGCCATCACCGTGCGCCACGGCGAGCACACCGGCCTGACCGGCGTCCGCCGCGAACTCGAGGCCGACCCCGACCAGGTGCGCCTTGGCCCGTACTCGGTGCTGCACACGGTGGCCGATCACGTGGTCGACTCGTATGTGGAGGTCTCCGAATCGGTCGAGCAGGACATCGACGAGATGGAGGAGGCGGTGTTCACGCCGAACTCCAAGATCGGGGTCGAGGCGATCTACCAGCTCAAGCGCGAGGTGGTGGAACTACGCCGCTCGGTCGCGCCGCTGGGCCTGCCGCTGCAACTGCTGGTGCACAACAAGGAACTGCCGGTGCCCCAGGAGATCCGGGCCTACCTGCGCGACGTCGCCGACCATCACACCAGCGTCTCCGAACACATCACCTTCTTCGACGAGGCCCTCAGCGGCCTGGTCAACGCGGCCCTGGCCAAGATCAGCGTCCAGCAGAACACCGACATGCGCAAGATCTCGGCCTACGCCGCCATGGCCGCGGTACCGACGATGATCGCCGGCGTCTACGGCATGAACTTCGACTACATGTGGGAACTACACCAACCCGCCGCGTACCCGGTCGTACTTCTGGTGATGGCGGTGTTGTGCGCCATGCTGTTCCGCAGCTTCCGCCGCAACAAGTGGCTCTAGCACTACGAACCGATCGGCGGATCGGGATCTTTGCGCCGATCACCCGAACGCGGCCCCGTTCAACACCGCATCGATGAATTTTCGGGGAGGCAAGTAGTTGTGAAGCTCGATGTAGTGAACGATCATCACCGGCGCAATATAGCTTTCACCCGCCGACCCCCGTACCAGAATCTCCCCGTTTCCCAGAGCTTCCAAACCGACCAGCTCATCATGCAGTTGAAGTCCAGTCATTTCTTCTTCGGTTCCAGCCAGGATTTCGGACGCGCAGAATTCACATCCGTGGTATCCCCGAGTCATGTTGATGCGATTCTTTGCCCCCTTTTGCAATCGGGCCAGAAATTGGCGGGATGTTTCTCCGGTCGGAAACGGTTCATCGACGGAGAGCCAGCCGATATTCAGAACTCGACCACAATCCGCAGGAGCCCGAATATAGGTGTAGGGGCTGAGATCGGCGAAATACATGGTTCTAGAGGTTCACTGCCCCTCGGGACGGGTCGCGGACGTCGATGCCCGCCTCGGTCCAGGCGTCGCGTAGGGCCTGGGCGCCGCGGACCCGGACCCAGGCGGCCTCGGTGGCGGTGATCGGGGTGACGCTGAGGTAGCGCACCGGTTCGGCCGGTTCGGGTAGCGCCACCTCGGGCACGTCGCTCTCGCCGAGCAGCACGGCGGTGAAGAGGGCGTTGCGCCACAGCGGTTCCCCGAGGTCGAGGAGTGCGTCGGCTTGCAGCACAACGCCTTCCACCGACGGGGTGGCGACCAGTACGCCCAGTGACTTGGCCACCCCGGCCTGTGGTCCGGCGCTCAGGAGCAGGGTGAGGACCAGTTCGGCGCGGGGGCCGCGCAGCGGGTCGGCGAGGAGGTCGGAGGGGTCGCCCATGGGGTGGCGGGAGCCGCCGAGGGTGGCGTAGTGGACCACGCCGTCGCCGGGGATGCGCAGGATCTCGATCGGTTCCAGGCCGAGGAAGGTCACCGAGGCCGCGTCGACCTGATCGCGCGCGACCTCGTAGTGGTCCAGCACCGCGGTGCGGACCGTGTTCACCACATCCATCGGCTCACAGCGCCAATCGGGCCAGCATGTCGCGGGCGCGCTCGGCGCTCTTCGGGTCGCACAGCACGTCGTAGCGGCCCGCGACCAGTTGCATGGTCGAGGCGAAGTCACGCTGGCCCTTGGTGGCCGCGTACGGGATCGAGGTGGTGATGACGCCGAAGATGATGCCGCCGACCAGGCCGACGACCAGCGGGCCCAGCGCGCCACCGGTGGTGGTGAACAGGCTCAGCAGCAGGCCGAGGAACAGGCCCAGCCAGGCGCCCGAGACCACACCGCCGCCGATGACCTTGCCCCAGGTGAGCCGGTAGAGCACCCGCTCGACCTGCATCAGGTCGACACCCACGATGGTCACATCGCCCACCGGGAACTGCCCGTCGGCCAGGTAGTCGACCGCGCGCTGCGCTTCGGCGTAGGTCGGATACGAGCCGACCGGCCAGCCCGACGGCGGCGTCGGCAACGCCTGCCGTCCGCGATTCGGGTTGCCCAAGGGATTCGTCATAGTCCCATTCTGCTAGGTCCGGGGTGGGTGTGGTGGAGTGAAACGCGTCTCCAAAATGTCCGGTATGCCCGTTCTGTGATCGCGGGCTCCCGGATCAGGCGTCTGTCCTCTTCATTCCTGCTGCTCGACCCTTGTCGGCTATCACCTTGGCCATCTTGGCGCTGGCCTCGTCGATCATCTCATCTCCGAGCATCACCGCGCCGCGCGCGCCGCCCTCGGCCGAGGTGTGGAAGGCGTAGGCGTCGAGAATCTGCTCGGCGCGGTCGTAGTCGCGCTGGCGGGGGCTGAAGATCTCGTTGGCCGCGTCGACCTGGGTCGGATGCAGCACCCACTTGCCGTCGAAACCGAGTGCGGCCGTGCGGCTCGCGGCGCGGCGGAAGCCGTCCAGATCGCGGATCTGCAGGTAGGGGCCGTCGATGGCCTGCAGGCCGTGGGCGCGGGCGGCGAGCAGGATGGTCATCAGGATGTGGTGGTAGGCGTCGCCGACGTCGTAGCCCTCCGGCTGCTCGCCGACCACCAGGGTGCGCATATTGATACTGGCCATGAAATCGGCGGGGCCGAACACCAGCGTCTGCACGCGCGGGCTCGCGGTGGCGATGGCGTCGATATTGCGCAGGCCCAGCGCGTTCTCGATCTGCGGCTCGATGCCGATGCGGCCCACCTCGAGTCCGCTGGCCTTCTCCAGCTGGGTCAGCAGCAGATCCAGGGCCTGGACCTGACCGGCGTCGGTCACCTTCGGCAGCAGGATCGCGTCGAGCACCGCGCCCGCGCCCTCGACCACCTGGATGACATCGGCGTAGGTCCACTCGGTCGACCAGTCGTTGACCCGGACCACCCGCAGCTGCTCACCCCACCCCGGCTCGTTGAGCGCGGCAACGATATTGGCCCGCGCCGCGACCTTGGCGCCGGGCGCGACCGCATCCTCCAGGTCGAGGAACACCTCGTCCACCGGCAGGCCCTTGGCCTTGGCGATCATCTTGGGATTGCTGCCTGGCACGGCGAGCACCGAGCGACGGGGCTGCATGGGGCCTCCTGTTGTTCGTCACACCGGCCGTGGCGTGTGGTGACCGGCCGTAGCGGACCGCCTAGCCTGATGATCATGGCAACCACCAGGGTGTACGTCGCCCGGCTCGCCGGCCTGACGGTGCTGGGTCCGGACGGGGAGTCTATCGGCCGGGTCCGTGACGTGGTCGTGGCCGTCCGGTACGGGCGCCAGCAACCGCGGGTGCACGGGCTGGTAGTCGAATTGGTCACCCGGCGGCGGATTTTCGTGCCGATGCTGCGGGTCACCGGGATCGAACCGGGCATGGTCACACTCAACACGGGCACCGTCAGCCTGCGCCGATTCGCGCAGCGACCGGGCGAGATGCTGGCGCTGGCGCAGATCGTGGACTCGCAGGTGCGCGTGGACGACCCCGGCCTGCCCGACCTGGACGGGGTCGCGGTCTTCGTCGCCGATCTCGGTATCGAGCAGACCCGCACCCGCGACTGGGTGATCGGGCGCGTCGCGGTGCGCGGGCACCGGCGCATCGGGCGGCGGCGCACCGTGCACGTGGTCGACTGGTCGCAGGTCGTCGGGCTGACGCCCGCCGTGGTCGGCAGACCGGGACAGGACGTCACCACGCTGCTGTCGCAGTTCGAGGGCCTGCGCCCGGCCGATGTGGCACACCGGCTGCGCGAACTGCCCGAGAAGCGCCGCGTCGAGGTGGCCATCGCCCTGGACGACGAGCGCCTCGCCGACGTGGTCCAGGAACTGCCCGACGACGACCAGGTCGACCTGCTCGGCCACCTCGAGGTGCACCGCGCCGCCGACGTGCTCGAGGCCATGGACCCCGACGACGCCGCCGACCTGCTCGGCGAGCTGCCCGAGAGCGAGGCCGAATCGCTGCTCGCGCTGATGGACCCGGAGGAATCCGAGCCGGTGCGCCGCCTGCTCGCGCACTCCCCCGACACCGCGGGCGGCCTGATGACGACCAAACCGGTGGTGCTGAGTCCGTCCACCACCGTCGCCGAGGCGCTCGCGCGGGTCCGCGATCCCGACCTGACCCCGGCGCTGGCCTCCATGGCCTTCGTCGTGCGGCCGCCCACCGCCACGCCCACCGGCCGCTACCTGGGCTGTGTGCACATCCAGCAGCTGCTGCGGGAACCGCCCGCGCATCTGGTCGGCGGGATCGTCGACGCGGATCTGTCGCCGCTGTCGGCCGAGCTGCCGCTGGCCGCGGTGACCCGCTACTTCGCCACCTACAACCTGGTGTGTGGGCCGGTGGTCGACGCGGAGAACCATCTGCTCGGCGCGGTGACCGTCGACGACGTGCTCGATCATCTGCTGCCCGAGGACTGGCGCGAGGAAGAGCCGCCACTGGCGCACACCGAGGAGGAGATCCGCAGTGAGTGAGAAGAGCCCCGCCCGGCAGCGCCTGGAGACGCCGGTCGGCTCGCGGCTGCGCTTCGACTGGGACTCCGACGCGTTCGCCAGCGCCAGCGAGAAGGTGGCCCGCTTCCTCGGCACCGGCCGCTACCTGGCGATCCAGACCGTGATCGTCGTGGTGTGGATCGTGCTCAATGTGTTCGCGGTGTCGCTGCGCTGGGACCCGTACCCGTTCATCCTGCTCAACCTGGCCTTCTCCACCCAGGCCGCCTATGCCGCGCCACTGATCCTGCTGGCGCAGAACCGCCAGGACAACCGCGACAAGGTCGCCCTCGAGGAAGACCGCACCCGCGCCGCCCAGACCAAGGCCGACACCGAGTTCCTCGCCCGTGAGCTGGCCTCACTGCGGCTGGCGGTCGGCGATGTGGCCACCCGCGACTACCTGCGCCGCGAGCTCGAGGAGATCAAAGAGGTGCTCGATCGCATCGACGCGGTCACCACGCCCGGCGGCGCGCCGACAACGGACAAAAAGCGAAAAGCCGTCCGCAAGAAAACCTCCGGTCAAACGCCCTCTTCCGCCCCGATTTCGCCAGGCGCTCCAGATGCATGACCGGAAATGCTCAACAACTTCCTGACCGGTAGGTAACCTGGATCACGTTGTTCCGGGCGGGCCGGAGGGGGGACTCTGCGGTGCCGCTGCTTCGACGTAAAGGGCTGGTGTGTCGCCAATGCGAATCTCTACTCCGATCACGATGTCGGCCCTGGTAGTGGCGGGACTCGTCGCCTCGGGTTCGGCCGCGCACTCCACCAACCCGAGCACCGCGCCGCAGGCCCCCGAGGCCCTGCTGGCCGCGAACGCGAGCAGCACCGCCGATTCCGAAGCCCCGCTCTCGGAGGTGGTCGGCCTGCTGCCGGTCTCCCAGGAGGCCCCGCGCAAGCTGCGCGCGCTCAGCCCGTCGGCCAACAGCGCCGCCCCCTTCGCCGGAACCGTTCCGCTGCAAAGCATTTCGCTGCCCACCGGCAGCGGCGCGCTGGGCATCCCGGAGATCGTGCTGGCCGCCTACCGCAATGCCGAGCTCGCGATGGAGACCGCCGAGCCCGGCTGCGGGCTCACCTGGAACCTGCTCGCCGGCATCGGCCGGATCGAGTCCGGGCACGCCAGCAGTGGCAGCACCGACGCCGCGGGCACCACGACCACCCCCATCTTCGGCCCGGCGCTGGACGGCACGCTGCCGGGTAACGAGGTCATCAAGGAGGCCGACGGCGGATTCGTGCGCGCCGTGGGCCCGATGCAGTTCCTGCCCAGCACCTGGGCGCACTACGCCGCCGACGGCAACGGCGACGGCGTGGCCGATCCGCACAATGTCTTCGACGCCGCGCTCGGCGCGGGCAAGTACCTGTGCTCGGGCGGGCTGAACCTGCGCGAGGCGTCCCAGGAACTGCGGGCGGTGCTGCGCTACAACAACTCCATGTCCTACGCGGCCAATGTGCTGAGCTGGTCGGCGGCCTACCGCAACGGCGGCGCGCCGAGCCAGGTCGCCATCTCCCCGGAGATCGTGCCGCCGGGCAGCGCGCCGCTGGTCTCGCCGAACGTGCTGGCCGCCTCCACCGACACCCCCACCACCGCGGCCCCGCCGTCGACGGCCAACCAGCTGCCGCCGAACACTCCGAAGACCACCACGCCGACCCAGGTGATGATCACCCTGCCCGGCCTGCCGCCGATCCCCTGCGGCATCTTCTGTCCCGCGCCGGTGGTGCCCGAAACCTGTGTGAGCGAACCGCAGCCCGCGCAGATGCCGAATCCGCTGGCTCCCGCCGAGCAGCCCGCGCAGCAGCCGGTCGAGCAGACCTATGGTGCGGCCGCGCCGAAGGACCCGGCCGCGCCCGCGGAGCCGGTCGTGCCCGCACCCGCCGACGCGGCGAAGTGCACGCCCGCCGAGGCCGCGCCCGCGCCGACTCCCGCGCCCGCCGCGCCGGAGAAGACGCCGGAACCCGGTGTCGCACCGGCCGAGGAGCCCGCGCCGGAACCCGAGCCCGCCCCGGCGCCCGTGGCACCGCAGCCCGCGATCACGTTGCCGTTCAACATCGTCATCCCGCTGCCCGCCGGGCCCGTGATTCCCTGAAATCAAACCGGAATTCAGATCACAGAGGGGTAACAAAAAGATCTCGGGTGCGGTAATCTCGACCTATGGGCCGCCATCGGAAACAGCCAGCCACCACCGTTCGCCGTAGTTCGCTCATCGCACTGACCGGATTGGTTCCCGCCGGGCTCGTGGCCGTCACCGCGGCCGCGACCGACGTGACCACCGCGACCGCCGCCGCGGTCGAACACGATCTGCCCGAGGCCGATCAGGAGGTCGCCGAGCTCGCCGGAGCACCGCTGGCCGAGGTCGCCGAGGTGGCGCACATGGAGGCCAAGCAGTCGGCGTCGGCCGCACCGGTCGTCAAAACCGTTGCGCTGCCGGACGACCGGGCCGCCTCCGACCTACCCGCCGGACCGCTCGGCATTCCCGGTATCGCGGTCGCCGCCTACCAGAGCGCCGAAGAGCAACTGGCCGTGGAGAATCCGCACTGCGGGATGAACTGGTCGCTGCTGGCCGGGATCGGCCGCGTCGAGTCCACCCACGCCTACGGCAAGGCCGACGCGCAGGGCAACCCGATCAAGGCCGTCTACGGCCCGGTCCTCGACGGCAGCCTCTACGGCAACAACGTCATCCACGACAGCGACGGCGGCGAGCTCGACGGCCTCGGCGGCTACGACCGCGCCATCGGCCCGATGCAGTTCCTCCCCGAGACCTGGCAGCGCTACGCCGCCGACGGCAACGCCGACGGCATCGCCGACCCCCAGAACCTCTTCGACGCCGCCCTCACCGCGGGCCGCTACCTCTGCGACGGCGGCCTCAACATGCGCGACCTCTCCCAGCAGTCCAAGGCCATCCTCCGCTACAACAACTCCATGGCCTACGTAGCCAACGTCATGGCCTGGTCCGGCTCCTACTCCAGCGGCCTGGCCCCCCGCCCCCAAGACCTCCCCCGCATCTGAGGCAAGCGCCCCACCCGACCTACGGAGGCATTTGCGCTGGACAGGGCGCATATGCCATGGTCCTCCGACGCGCGGACACCATCCAGAGCATGCCGCCGGGACAGGGGTTCTGATGCTGGTGCTGGACAACTCCGTCTGGGGCGACGGCGGACTGATCCGGATCGGTCTCAGCGCGGTCAGCGAGGCGCATGAGCAGCTCGCGCCGAACTACGCCACGCTGGGCACTCTCGCCGATGCCGCGGCAACCGAGCTGACCAAGGTCGCGCAGGTATACCGGACCACGGACCAGGCGCGAGCCGAAGCTCTGGACAGCACCTATCCGGCGGGCAATCAGTGATGGCCAAGGCTCCGTCCGAACACCTCGCCGAGCCCGTCCTGGCCGATCCACTCAACGACAAGATCGAATTCCTCGCCACCTCGAACGCGATATCGCCGACCTACTGGGCCTGCAAGTGGTGCGAAACCGTGCTCGGGACCGACCCGCTGAAATGGGTCACCACCAAGATCTCCGGGGATTGGGAGGCGCTGCAGCAGGCGGGCAAGGCCGTCGAAAACCTCGCCGCCTACAACCAGGCCTTCGCCGAATCGATCGCGTCCGGCGCGATGACGGTCGACGCGACCTGGGACGGCAACGCGGCGACGAGCGCGCAGGCCTACTTCACCAAGCTGTCGGCGGCCATCTCGGCCCAGGTCGAGCCACTGAAGGAGATGGCGACCGAGATCGACCGATTCGCGACCTCCGCGTATCACGTCTCGACGGCGATGAGCAACGCCCTGCAGACGGTGCTCGACTGGGGTGCCATCGCGGTCATCGAGTGGGCGGCCGCGCAGGCCTCCGCCCTGACCGGGGTAGGGATCGTGGCGACAGCGGCACTGGTCGCGGCCGCCACCGCGACGA
Organism: Nocardia sp. NPDC004415; assembly: GCF_053602435.1. Lineage (NCBI taxonomy): Bacteria > Bacillati > Actinomycetota > Actinomycetes > Mycobacteriales > Nocardiaceae > Nocardia > Nocardia sp. NPDC004415. The sequence continues at coordinate 66,594 of NZ_JBSGDP010000008.1, read as the reverse complement.
CGCTCAAGGTCATCGCCGAATGGGGGCGGTTGGTCGAGACCTTCAATGCCGCCTACGTCGCCCTGGAGGCGGTCGCCGGTGTCGGCTTCGGCGTCGCCGGTGTCGTCGGGTCAGCCGACCTGCCGTCGCTGCCCGCGGGCAACTACGACCATCCGGGGGCCTGAGTGACTACCCCCGAGCCGATCCACGACCTTGCGCACGGCGATGTCGGAGTCTCACGACAGCTCTCCCGGGCACTGCGGGTCCTGATGGAAACCGCGACCGACCCCAAGCTCGAAGACCAGATCCGCGGCATCCTCGGTGGGCAGGGAAGTGCCCGCGAGCTGATGCACAGCGAGGCATTCAACCGGGTCCTGGACGGGACGCTGCCCGCCGCCATCGAGCAGTTCACGGCGATGTCCGAGGAGGAGCGCAGGCGGCTCGCCGACCAGGGCGACGCGGAGGCGCTGCGGTTTCGCTCGGAGCCACCGGCGGATACGCCGGGGCCGACGTCACCGATGCCGGCCCCGTCAGGCGATGTCGTTGTCCCGGGAACACGCAAACCCAACCGAGACCGCGTGGTCACGCCCGACGAGGACGATGCGGACGATGAGTACTTTCGCGAACGGCACCAGCGGGGATGGCTTCAGTGACACTGTGGACACGCTCGTGAGTGGGGGTGGGCGGCGGCGGGTGGTGTTCGGTACCGAGGTCGATTCGGCGTGGGTGCCGGTGGGTGCCGGTGGGCCGACGGAACTGGTGTTGAGCGAGGCTATACCTGGTGTGTGTAGTGAGCACGGGGTGGTGGCTGGGGCGACGCGGGTTTGTACGGTGAATTCCAGTGGGCCCATGTCGGAGATGCCGACGGTTCGGGCGATGGTGCGGTCCATGGGGCCGGGGCGGCGGGGGGCGGTCGAGGCGCGGGTCCGGTTCGAGTGTCCGGCCTGTGAGCTCTGTCTGGAGGATGTCAGGCGGTTTCGGTGGGTCGCTGTGGTCGCGGCGCTGCTGGTTCCGTTGACGGTCGTGGGTGTTGTCGTCGCGCGGGTGCTGGAGTTCGAGGCGGCGTATGTGCCGCTGGCGGTGGCTGTGGTGCCGGGGTGTTTTCCGCTCGCGCTGCTGGGCGCACTGCTGGCGTGGAGCCGGTCGGGGTATTTCGCGGATGTGTGGATGGATCCGGCGGATCATCGGCTGATCGTGTCGGCGCATCCGGACTTCGCCGCCGCGGTCGAGCGGCAACGGGCGCGGGACCACCGGCGGTGACGGGTCACGAACAGGCCACGGGGGTTGCCGGATTCCGCGCAGCATAATATCGGTCGTATGGCAGTGATTACGGAAGCGGATGTGCGGGCGGCGCTCGCGAAGGTCGACGATCCGGAGATCCGCAAGCCGATCACCGAGTTGGGCATGGTGAAGTCCATCGCCATCGCCGACAGCGGTGATGTGCATGTCGAGGTGTATCTGACCACGTCCGGATGCCCGTTGCGGACCGAGATCGTGCAGCGTGTGACCAAGGCCGTCGCGGATGTGCCCGGGGCGGGCGCGGTGACGGTCGATCTCGACGTGATGAGCGACGAGCAGCGCACCGAGCTGCGCAAGTCGCTGCGCGGTGATTCGGCCGAGCCGGTGATCCCCTTCGCCCAGCCGGGCTCGCTGACCCGCGTGTACGCGGTCGCCTCCGGCAAGGGTGGCGTCGGCAAGTCCAGTGTCACCGCCAACCTCGCCGTCGCGCTGGCCGAGCGCGGTCTGTCGGTGGGTGTGCTCGACGCCGACATCTACGGTCACTCGATTCCGCGCATGCTCGGCTCCGACGCCAAGCCCACCCAGGTCGAGCGGATGATCCTGCCGCCGGTCGCGCACAACGTGAAGATGATCTCGATCGCGCAGTTCACCTCGGGCAACACGCCGGTGGTGTGGCGCGGTCCGATGCTGCATCGCGCGCTGCAGCAGTTCCTGGCCGACGTGTTCTGGGGCGACCTGGACGTGCTGCTGCTCGACCTGCCGCCCGGCACCGGTGACGTCGCCATCTCCATCGCCCAGCTGATCCCCAACGCCGAGATCCTGGTGGTCACCACCCCGCAGATCGCCGCCGCCGAGGTGGCCGAGCGCGCGGGCGCCATCGCCCTGCAGACGCGTCAGCGCATCGCGGGCGTGGTGGAGAACATGTCCTGGCTGGACCTGCCCGACGGCTCCCGCATGGAGCTCTACGGCTCCGGCGGCGGCCAGGTGGTCGCCGACCGGCTGACCCGCGCCGTCGGTTCGACGGTGCCGCTGCTGGGCCAGATCCCGATCGAGCAGGCCCTGCGCGAGGGTGGCGACGCGGGCACCCCGATCGTGCTCGGCGAGCCGGAGAACCCGGCCGCCGTCGCCCTGCGCGGCGTGGCCGACAAGCTCGCCGTCCGCAAGCGCGGCCTGGCGGGCATGTCCCTGGGCATCGACACCACCCGCCATCTCTGATTCGGGGGTTGTCGGTGGGGGTGCCTAGGCTGGACCCATGCTGACGCTGCTTCTATACGTGCTCATCGTCGGGTTGGTGGCGGCGATGCTGTTCCTCGTCGCGAGTGCGGTGTTCGGGCGGTCCGAGGAGCTCGGGCCGCTGCCCGAGGGGACCACGGCCACCGTGCTGCCCGCGCAGGGCGTCACCGGGGCCGATGTGCGGGCGCTGCGGTTTCAGCAGGTGGTGCGCGGTTACAAGGCCGGGGAGGTCGACTGGGCGCTGGGGAGGCTGGCCGAGCGCATCGATGAACTGGAGCTCGAGCTGGCCCAGGCGCGGCACTGGCAGGCGCAGGTCATGGCCAGCCAGGAACGCCCGTGAGCGAGCTCGCCGACGACGGACTGGTCCGCTGCGGCTGGTCGACCGGCTCCCAGCTCTACCGCGACTACCACGACACCGAGTGGGGCGTGCCCCTGCACGGTGACGACGCCCTGTTCGAGCGCCTGTGCCTCGAGGCGTTCCAGTCGGGGCTGGCCTGGATCACCATCCTGCGCAAGCGGCCCGCCTTCCGCGCGGCCTTCGCCGGGTTCGAGATCGCGAAGGTGGCCGAGTTCGGTGACGACGATCGCGCCCGGCTGCTCGCCGACACCGGCATCGTCCGCAATCGCGCCAAGATCGACGCGGCCATCACCAATGCCCGGGTTGCTCGCGACCTGCCGGTGGGCCTGGACGAGCTGGTGTGGTCGTTCGCACCCGCGCCACGCCCGCGACCGGCCACCCTCGCGGATGTGCCCGCGACCACACCCGAATCCGTTGCTCTGGCAAAGGAATTGAAGCGCCGGGGCTTCGCTTTCGTCGGCCCGACGACGGCGTACGCCCTGATGCAGGCGACCGGGATGGTGGACGACCACCTGGAAGTTTGCTGGGTACGCCCCACGCCGGACGGAACCGACTCGAGAGTCACATTTCCTACTCAGGTGTCCGCCCGCGCGGGCAATAGGGAAGAATAGGACCGGTGTGGCCCGCCGAACACCCGGCGAGCCCGCTGGTTGGCGACAACCGGCAGACGAGAAACAGTGCGCAGACAGACCGCGCAGATCTGGAGGGAGCAGAGGATGGCGGCCATGAAGCCCCGTACCGGGGACGGTCCCCTCGAGGCAACCAAGGAAGGTCGTGGAATCGTCATGCGGGTTCCACTCGAGGGTGGCGGGCGTCTGGTCGTCGAACTCACGCCGGACGAGGCTGCGGCGCTCGGTGACGAACTGAAGAGCGTCACCAGCTGACAGCGCTCGACACGGTCGCCGCACTCCTGGCCTGCCCGGAGTGCGGCGCCGCACTGCATCAGCGCGACACCGCGCTGCGCTGCGCGACCGGGCACAGCTTCGACATCGCCCGTCAGGGTTATGTCGGGCTGCTGACCGGGGCGTCGACCAAGATGACCGGCGACACCGCCGCCATGCTCGACGCCCGCGCGGCTTTCCAGGGCGCAGGCCACTACGCCCCCATCGCCACGGCCACCGCCGACGGGCTCGCCCCTGCCGACGACGTCGTGCTCGAGATCGGTGCGGGCACCGGCTACTACCTGGCCTCGGTGCTCGATGCCCGGGCGGACTCCTTCGGCATCGCCCTGGACGTGTCCAAACCGGCCGCACGCCGGGCCGCCCGCGCGCACCCGCGCATGGCCTCGATCCTGGCCGATGCCTGGCGCGGCCTGCCGGTTCGCGATCACTCCCTCACCGGCGTGCTCTCGGTCTTCGCCCCGCGCAACCCCGCCGAGATCGCCCGCGTCCTGGCGCCCGGCGGCCGCTTCGTGGTGGTCACCCCCACCGACCGGCATCTGGGCGAGCTGATCGGCCCGCTCGGCATGGTCCGCGTCGACCCCGACAAGGACCGACGCCTGGCCGACTCCCTCGCGGGCACCTTCACCCGCACCGAGCACACCCTCGTCGAATTCCCGATGAAGCTCACCCGCGCCGATGTGACGAACGTGGTCGCCATGGGCCCGTCGGCCTTCCACGGCACCCCCGCCGACGACCCGCGCATCGCCGCCCTCCCGGACATCACCGAAGTCAGCGCCTCGGTGACGGTCTCGGTCTACGCGCCGAATTCCTGAGGGCTCAGCGCAGCACGCTGCGATACACCGCCACGGTGTCCTCGGCGATCTTGGCCCAGTCGAATTCCGCGATGGCGCGTGCCCGCCCGGCCTCGCCGTAGCGCACCGCCAGCGCCGGATCACTCGCCACCGCGTTCACCGCCATGGCCAGCCCCCGTTCGTAGACCTCCGGCTCGTCGGCGGCGTAGTGCACCAGCGTGCCGGTGACCCCGTCGGCGACCACCTCGGGAATCCCGCCCACATCGGAGGCCACCACCGCGGTGGCACAGGCCATCGCCTCCAGGTTGACGATGCCGAGCGGCTCGTAGACCGACGGGCACACGAAGACCGCCGAGGCGGCCAGGATCTGACGCACCTGCTCGGTGGGCAGCATCTCCTGCACCCAGAACACCTTGCCGCGGCGGCGGTGCAGCTCGTCGACCGCCGTGGCGACCTCCTGCTCGAGTTCGGGGGTGTCGGCCGCGCCCGCGCACAGCACCAGCTGGATGTCGGGGTCGAAATCGTGGGCGGCGGCGAGCAGGTGGCCGACGCCCTTCTGCCGGGTGATCCGTCCGACGAACGAGACGATCGGCAGGTCGGGCCGCACCCCGAGGCGCTCCAGCACCGGTGTCTCCCCCGGCGCGGGCGGGCCGGGATGCCAGACGGTCGCGTCGATCCCGTTGTGCACCACGTGCACTCGCGCGGGGTCGATCGCCGGGTAGGCGTCGAGTACGTCGTGGCGCATGCCCGCGCTGACGGCGATGATCGCGTCGGCGTTCTCCATCGCGGTGCGCTCCGACCACGACGACAGCCGGTAGCCGCCGCCGAGCTGCTCGGCCTTCCACGGCCTGCGCGGCTCGAGCGAATGCGCGGTGAGCACGTGCGGGATGTCGTAGAGCGCGGCCGCCAGATGCCCGGCCAGGCCCGCGTACCAGGTGTGCGAGTGGACCACTTCGACGCCGCCCGCCGCGTCGGCCATGCGCAACTGGGCCGACATCATCCGCAACGCGGCATTGGCCGCGGCGAGCTCGGGATCGGGCCGGTGCACCACCGCGCCGGGGCGCGGCGCGCCCATGCAGTGCACCGTCACCGCGCACAACACGCGCAGCCGCGCGGTGAGTTCGGTGACGTGCACGCCCGCCCCGCCGTACACCTCCGGCGGGTATTCCCGGGTCAGCACGGCGACGCGCAACGCGTCGGCCCGCGCCTGCTCGGTGTCGGTGCCAGAACTCACCGGTCCAAATTAGACCGTCGGGTCGACATGAGCCACCGACGCCTGCGCGGACCTGTACTTTGAGCAGGGTGAGGAGCCAGCCGCACGTACTCGGGATCGTGCTCGCCGGTGGCGAGGGCAAACGACTGTTTCCGCTCACGGCAGACCGCGCCAAGCCCGCGGTGCCGTTCGGTGGCGCCTACCGGCTGATCGATTTCGTGCTCAGCAATCTGGTCAACGCGGGCTATCTGCGCCTGTGCGTGCTCACCCAGTACAAGTCGCACTCGCTGGACCGCCACATCTCCCAGACCTGGCGGCTGTCCGGGTTCACCGGCGAGTACATCACCCCGGTGCCCGCCCAGCAGCGGCTCGGGCCGCGCTGGTACACCGGCAGCGCCGACGCGATCATGCAGTCGCTCAACCTGATCTACGACGAGGACCCGGACTACATCGTGGTCTTCGGCGCCGACCACGTGTACCGGATGGACCCGGAGCAGATGGTCGCCAGCCACATCGCCTCCGGCGCGGGTGTCACCGTGGCGGGTATCCGGGTGCCGCGCAGCGAGGCGAGCGCGTTCGGCTGTATCGACTCCGACGAGTCCGGCCGGATCACCCAGTTCCTGGAGAAACCCGCGCACCCGCCCGGCACGCCCGACGACCCGAACGTCACCTTCGCCTCGATGGGCAACTACGTGTTCACCACCCGCGTGCTGGTCGAGGCCATCCGCGCCGACGCCGAGAACTCCGATTCCGACCACGACATGGGCGGCGACATCATCCCGGCACTGGTGGCCGCGGGCCAGGCCGCCGTCTACGACTTCGCCGACAACGAGGTGCCCGGCGCGACCGACCGCGACCGCGGCTACTGGCGTGACGTCGGCACCATCGACGCCTTCTACGAGGCGCACATGGACCTGGTCTCGGTGCACCCGGTGTTCAACCTCTACAACAAGCACTGGCCCATCCGCGGCGCCGCCGAGAACCTGCCCCCGGCCAAGTTCGCCCAGGGCGGGCTGGCCCAGGAGTCGATCGTGGGGTCCGGCTCGATCCTGTCGGCGGCCACCGTGCGCAACTCGGTGCTCAGCTCGAACGTGATGATCGACGACGGCGCCACCGTGGAGGGCAGCGTGCTCATGCCCGGGGTGCGGATCGGGCGCGGCGCGGTGGTGCGCCACGCCATCCTGGACAAGAACGTGGTGGTCGGCGAGGGCGAGATCATCGGTGTCGACCTGGACCGCGACCGCGAACGCTTCGCGGTGAGCAACGGCGGGGTGGTCACCGTAGGCAAAGGCATCTGGGTAGGGTGACCCGCCTCGACCCGCGGCGCCAGCCGCAATTCAGCACCGCGAGGCGCAGAGCAAGCCGTCGCCGATGGGGATGAGGACGCTGGTGAGGTCGGGGTTCTCGGCGATGGCGCGAGTGGCGGCGCGCACCGCCGTGGTGGCCGGGTCGCGCTGGGCCGGGTCGGGGACACGCCCGCCGAGCAGCGCGTTGTGCAGGATGATGGCGCCGCCCTCGCGCAGTAGTCGCACGCCCTGCTCCACATAGTGCAGGTGTTCCATCGGCGCGGCGTCGACGAAGACCAGGTCGTAGGCGCCGTCGGCCAGCCGGGGCAGCACGTCGAGCGCGCGGCCGTTGATCAGCCGGGTGCGCGCGGGCGGGATGTCGGCGGTGCGGAAGGCCTCCTTGGCGGCGCGCTGATGCTCGGGCTCGGAATCGATGGTGGTGAGGGTGCCGTCCTCACGCATGCCGTCGAGCAGCCATAACCCGCTGATGCCCGCGCCGGTACCCACTTCGACGACCGCGCGGGCGCCCAGCATCTGCGCGTACATGCTCAGCACCGCGCCGACCGAGGCGGGCACGGGCGCTGCCCCCAGTTCGGTGGCCCGCTCCCGCGCCTCGAGGAGGACCTCGTCCTCGACGACGGACTCCTCCACGTACGCCAGGTTCCGCTCCACGTTCGATGCCACAGCTAAGAGGCTAGGCCACCGAGGGGGTCTGTGTATTCAGCGAAGGCGCGGGTGCGGCGAAATGTCGATTCTCAGGCCACACTCAGGATCCCCACACCTGTCCCATATCGCGACAGGAAATAGTTGCCCTACGCAAGGCCAGCCGATCGCGGCGGGCACGAGACGGGAACAACCACACACCGATGCTGGTTGATTCCGGTAAGCAAGGTTCGCTGACCCGGACCGGCAGGCCTCGTGCCGGCGGTCCCGAGTAGGAGGTGTCCCATCCCGATGGTAGACACGGCGCGTCCGAACGCCACACTGCCCGATCACACCCTCCCCGCAGACTTCGCCGCCGAGGGCGAGATCCTCGATGCCGAGCTCACCGGCACCGCCGCGTTCGACGCGACCGGTGACCGCACCGTCATGCCCTCCTGGGACGAATTGGTCCGCGAACACGCCGACCGGGTCTACCGCCTGGCCTACCGCCTCTCCGGCGACGCCCAGGACGCCGAGGATCTCACCCAGGAGACCTTCATCCGGGTCTTCCGATCGCTGCAGAGCTACCAGCCGGGCACCTTCGAGGGCTGGCTGCACCGCATCACCACCAACCTGTTCCTGGACATGGTGCGCCGCCGCAACCGCATCCGGATGGAAGCCTTACCCGAGGACTACGACCGGGTGCCCGCCGAGGGCCCCACCCCCGAGGACGCCTACCACGACGCGCGCCTCGACCCCGACCTGCAGAAAGCACTCGACGCGCTGGCGCCGGAGTTCCGCGCCGCGGTGGTGCTGTGTGACATCGAGGGCCTGTCCTACGAGGAGATCGGCGCGACGCTCGGCGTCAAGCTGGGTACCGTGCGCAGCCGGATCCACCGTGGGCGGCAGGCACTGCGCGAGCACCTTGCGCATAATGGAACTACAGCAGCGGTACTCCGCTGACGCCTACGCTGGGTGACGCCGGGTGTGGTGTCCCCGGTTGGTCGGTCGATGTCGGTCGGAAGGATGATCTCCGCATGAGTGTGGACCCCGGAGCGGCGGGTCGATCGCCGCGCTTCCAGCCCACCGAGCACCTGGCCAGCGAGGCGGTCGCGGCCTATGTCGACGGCGAGCTGCGGATGAACGCGTATCTGCGTGCCGCCCAGCATCTTTCGGTCTGCCCCGAGTGCGCGGCCGAGGTCGACGCCCAGCAGCAGGCCCGCATCGCGCTGCGTCGCGCCGCCGAGGTGGCCGTGCCGCGCAGCCTGCACGACAGTCTCACCCGCATCCCGCTGGCCGAACTGCCCGGCACGCCGGCCCAGCCGCCGCGCCGTAACGAGGCGTTTCTCGGATTCATCACCGATTCCTTCACCGCGACCCGGTGGACAACCTGGCGGCGCAAGTAGAGTCTCGACACGTGACAGGCGAATCGACGAATTCCGGATCGACCGAGCACACGGATTCGGGGGCGGAGCGGGGAAACCTGCGTCCCTCCGACGCGCCGAACCTCGGACCGCGCCCGGTGTACCGGCCGCACATCGACAGCCATACCGCGCGCGCGTTCCGCCGTCCGAACGGACAGTCCGGCTCGTTCGCCCCGCACGAACCCCGGCCCACCGATCGGCCCGCCGAGACCGATCAGCTCGTCACCCAGCGCCCGCCCGACGGCGTGCTGGCCGAGGCGTTCGCCCGGCCGGAGGGTTCCGACGAGCTGCTCCAGCGCGAGCCGGGTGCCACCGAGGACTCCCCCGCCGTCGCCGGTCCTGTCGATCCCTGGCGTGATCCGGCCGCCGCGGCCCGCCTCGGCGCTCCCGCCGTCGCCGCCGCGCCGGTCAAGCGCCCGCCCGACGCGCCCAAACTGACCGCCCGCGAGGTGCTGTTCGGCTCCACCGTCGCGCCCAAGGCGCTGGCCGTGCTGGCCGCCCTGGCGCTCGGTATCGCCGTGGTGGGCGGGCTGGTCGGGCGGATCACCGCCGAGACCGCCTCCACCCTGACCTCGCGCGAGGTCACCCTCGACCAGACCGGCGGCACCGAGGAGCCGCACAGCCGCATCGCCGCGGTCGCCAACGCGGTGCTGCCCTCGGTGGTCTCCATCCGGGTCACCGTCGGCGACAACGGCGCCACCGGTTCGGGTGTGGTGATCGACGGCAAGGGCTATGTCGTCACCAACAACCACGTCATCTCGATGGCCGCGACCGACAAGTCCGACCGCGCCGCCATCCAGGTGCAGTTCTCCGACGGCACCCGGGTGCCCGCCCAGATCGTCGGCCGCGATCCCAAGACCGACCTGGCCGTGCTCAAGGTGGAGGCCAAGAACCTCACCGTCGCCAATCTCGGCAAGTCCGCCGACGTGCAGGTCGGCGACGACGTGCTGGCCATCGGCTCCCCGCTGGGCCTGAGCAAGACCGTCACCTCCGGCATCGTCAGCGCCCTGCACCGCCCGGTGAAGCTGGCCGGTGAGGGCAGCGACACCAACGCCGTCATCGACGCCGTGCAGACCGACGCCGCCATCAACCCGGGTAACTCCGGTGGCGCCCTGGTCGACATGCAGGGCCGCGTGATCGGCATCAACACCGCCATCCGCAGCGAGACCGGCGGTTCGGTGGGCCTCGGCTTCGCCATCCCGGTCGACGTCATGCAGAACGTCGCCCAGACGCTCATCAACGACGGCCAGATGCACCACCCGGTGATCGGCCTGACCGCACGCACCAAGACCGTGGCCAACGAGGTGATGAGCGGCGCCGCCGTCGCCGATGTCACCCCGGACGGCCCCGCGGCCAAGGCGGGCATCGTCGAGGGCGATGTGATCGTGAAGATCGGCGACCGTGAGGTCACCAATCCCGACGAGCTGGTCGTGGCCGTGCAGCAGCACAAGATCGGCGACAAGGTGAACGTGCAGTTGATCCGCGACGGCAGGCAGGTGGACGTCCCGGTCACCCTCGAATCCGACTGACCAGCGGCGTCGCGCGCCGGGTACCCTGGATTCGTGTTCAGCAACATCGGGTGGAGCGAGATGATGATCCTGCTCGTCGCCGCCCTCGTGATCCTCGGCCCGGAGCGCCTGCCGGGCGCCGTGCGCTGGACCACCCGTTCCCTGCGCCAGGTGCGCGACTACGCCAGCGGGGCCACCAGTCAGCTCAAGCAGGAGCTGGGGCCGGAGTTCGACGAGCTGCGCAAGCCGCTGGCCGAGCTCAACGAGCTGCGGTCGATGAGCCCGCGCGCCGCGGTGACCAAGCACCTGCTGGGCGGCGACGATTCGGTGTTGCGCGACCTGGAGAGCGCGGTGCCCGACAAGCAGCAGCTCTTCGGCACCAGCAGCGGCATGCCGGGCGGCTCGACCCCCTCCTTGCAGAAGCCGCTGACGCACAACGAGCGTCCGCCGATCGACTCCGACGCCACCTGAGCCCAGAACACACCGCACGGTCGGCATTTGCCACGTGATCGCGCACACCCGGTGTTGCCGCGCCGACCTCGCATCCTTGTGATTGCCGACAATTTCGCGAGAATTCCCGTTGTCGCACAGGACAGTTGGATGTCAACCGATATAGACACGGAATGCTGTCGAGCTGTCTAGACTTCGCACATGTCGGCCGATGACGTGGCAAGAGTCTTCGCGATCGAGGACAAGGTCGAGAGACTCAAAGCGGCCACCGACGGGGTGGCGGCTGCCCAGCAGACCATCAACGAACTCACCAGGATCCGGCGCGCCGTGATCCGCGAACTCCATGCCGAAGGCTGGACTTTCGCCAGGATCGGCGCCGCCGCCGGCCTATCGCGCGCGCGGATCCATCAGGTCAGCACCCAGGGCCCGGTGCCGGAGGGACTGTTCTTCGGGCACGGCGCGCTGACCGTCCTCGCGCCGGAGGTCCGCGCGGGCAGGCTGCTCGGCGCGCCCGATCCGGCCGCCCCGCAACGCCTGGCCGAGCTCCTGCGCCAGCTCGGCTTCGTGGCGACGGTGGAGACCTTCCTGCCCGGCAGGCCGATCGATCTCAATCGCGACGGCCTGGTGATCCTCGGCGGCCCGGAGCTCTCACCGAGCCTGCGCCAGCTGGTGGTCGCCGATCCTCGGCTGCGCCGTACCGTCACCCGCGCGGGCGACACCCGGCGCGGCATCGAGGACCGGGCCGCGCGGCGCGTCTACCGGCCCGGCGGCACCGAACCGCACGACATCGCCTACCTGGCCCGGCTGCCCCGCCCCGACCGGCGCGGCAGCATCATGCTCATCGACGGCCTGCATCCGCCCGGCTCGCTGGGTGCGATCAGATTGCTGGCGACCCGGCTCGCGACCCTGCACGAACGCGCGAGCACGCAGCTGTTCTCGGTGTTGATTGCGGTTCGGTATGACCGCACGACCGGAGAACCGGTAGACGCGGACCTGCTCACCCCGGTCTACCGGCACGAAACCGACCCCAGGTTGGCTACGACCCGGGTTCATCCATAACCGGAATTAAACTAACCATGCTTTGTGATCTGCATCACGGTATTGTTATGGATCACAAGTCGTCCACGATGGTTAGATTGCTAGCGAGTAACCGAGTGTGAGTAGGTGAGCGTCACATGTTCTCGTCTCCCGAGGCCAGCGCGTGCCGGGTCCTGCCCGTCCGCGCGGCAGGCACCCCGGACCCCCACCCCGTCCCCCCGTTCGAGGCCGCGCCGGTGGCCGACGAGGTCATCGTCGCCACGCACCGCGTCACCTACAGCGACCGGCTGAAGGTCTTCATCGGCCCGCACGAGGACGTCGACAGCTTCCTGCGCCCGCTACGCCGGATGGACGGGCACCAGCGCTACGCGCTCGAACTGACCCTGCTCCCCGAGCCGATGCCCGCCACCGACGTCACCGCGACGGTGAGCGCGGCCCGCGGAGACCTCGCGCTGCACTGCGCGGGCTCGGCGGGCGCGATGACGCTGCAACTGCGCACCACCATCGACCACGTCACCCGCCGCTACACCCTCGGTGCCACCGGCAGTCGCCTCGGCCTGCCCACGGTGTACCTGCCGCACGGCGACGAGGACACCTACGTCTACCCGGAAGAGGTGTTCACGGCCGACCACGCGACGGAGGTCTTCCGCGACTTCTTCCACGCGGGCACCATCCCCGCCGGCCTGCACCGCCGCGAAATCCTCGACTGACACTCCCCCGCGCTCGGCGCGCGCGCATGCCCGGCGATAGCTAGGCTGGTCGCAGCGGTCCCCCGCGACCGCGGGAAGGCCGGTGCGCGATGCGTGAACTGCTCGGACCGGTGCTCGCACTGCTCGCCGCCCAGCCCGTGGCGCTGGCCAGGATCGTCGACCGTACCGACGCCGGCCCGCGCGAGACCGGGGCCGCGATGGCGGTGACCGGCGACGGCCGGGTGCTGGGTTCGCTGTCGGGTGGCTGTGTCGAGGCCGCCGTCCTGCACACCGCCGGACAGGTGCTGCGCGACGGCCACGCGAGCACCGAACGCTTCGCCGCGGCCGACGAGTTCGCGGTCGGACTGCCCTGTGGCGGCGAGATCGAGGTCTTCGTCGAACGTCTCGACCACACCGCCGTCCCCCTGCTGCGCGAGCTGGACGCGGCGCTCACCGCCCACCGCCCGATCGCCCTGGCCACCACCCTCGAATCCACGCCGGACCACAGGCTGCTGACCCCGGAACAGCACGAACCGTGGCGCGATCTCGACCGCGACGCCGCCGCCCTGCTCGCCGCGGGTCGCCACGGGATCGTCGGCGCCCAGGACTGCACCCCCGCCGCGGCGACGCGCCCCCGCACCTTCGTGCAGGTCTTCCGCTCCCCCGCCCGGATGATCCTGGCCGGTGCCGACGACTACACCCGCGCCCTCGCGGCCGCCGCCACCCCGCTCGGCTACCACGTCACCGTGGTCGACGCCCGCGAAACCTTCACCACCCCGGCCCGATTCCCCGGCGCGCACGAGGTGGTTATCGACTGGCCGCACCGCTATCTCGAATCCGAACACCGCGCGGGCCGCCTGGACCACCGCACCGTCGTCTGCGTGCTCACCCACGACCCGAAATTCGACGTCCCCCTGCTGGCCGCCGCTTTGCCCCTGCCCCTGGCCTTCCTCGGCGCCCTCGGCTCGCGCCGCGCCCACGCCGACCGCACCGCCCGCCTGCGCGAATCCGGTTGCGCCCCGGCCGATATCGCCCGCATCCACAGCCCCCTCGGCCTCGACCTCGCCGCCCACACCCCCGAGGAGACCGCCATCTCCATCCTCGCCGAGATCCTCGCCACCCGCACCACCGCCACGGCCCGCCCCCTCGCCGACCTCGACGGTCCCATTCATCCACACCGCTGACCGGCCCGAGGGCCTCTACACTCGGCCGAATCGCCCAGGCCCGGTCCGAGCCCACCGGTGACCTCCGCGCCGACCTGCGCCGCGAACTGGCGGGTACCCAGGCGATGCTGCACGATCCCGGCGAGCGCCGAGCAGCACCTGCGCAACGACGCCTGGCCCCCGCACGCGAAATTCCATGACGCCCAGTACATCGTGATGTCGATCCTGCTGATCGTCCTCACGGCCGCGACCGTGCTGACCTACCGTCCCGCACCGGCCGGAACCCAGGTCTAGCACCGGCGGTGGCGTCGGTCAGGCGGCGACCTGTTCGGGGCGGAGGGTTTTCATCGGGGGGCGGTCCTCGAGGGAGACCTCGGTGGAGTGGGGGATGAATTCGTTGCCGATGAGCGGGAACTGGGTCAGGGCGGCGCCGGAGTCGGGGACGCCGCTGCGGCGCAGGGCGGTGCCGAGGATCTGGCGGCTCATGACGCCGAGGTCGGACAGGGGGCGGTTGCGGTGGGTACGCACGCCCAGGTTGACCTGGGTGATGGCGTCGAGGCCGAGACGGTCGTAGGTGTCGAGCAGCAGGCCGATCTCCACCCCGTAGCCGGGGGCGAAGGGCACGGCCGTGAGCAGCTCGCGGGTGCCGGCGTACTCACCGCCCAGGGGCTGGAGCACCTGGGCCAGTTCGGGGCGCAGCGCGGCCAGCAGCGGGCGCGCGACCAGCTCGGTGACCCGGCCGCCGCCGTGCGCGTCCACCGACTCGCCCTGACGCAGCGGGCGCCGGTAGTACGCCTTGGACAGGTGCGTGTCCGGCGTGGTCAGCAGGGGCCCGAGCAGCTTGGGCACGAACGCGGGGTCGGGGTCGATGAGATCGGAGTCGACGAAGGCGATCAGGTCGCCGGTGGTGCAGGCCAGCGAACGCCACAGCACCTCGCCCTTGCCGGGCAGCGGTTCGAGTTCGGGGACGGCTTCCTCGCGGGTGATCACCTCGGCGCCCGCGGCGCGGGCCCGGGCGGCGGTGGCGTCGGTGGAGCCGGAATCGAGGACGATCAGTTCGTCGACGAGCGTGCCGAGCAGCGGCCGGATACTGGCCACCACGTCGGCGACGGTGTCCTGTTCGTTGAGCGCGGGCAGCACCACCGAGACGGTGCGGCCCGCCTTGGCGGCGACGAGTGCGTCCACTGTCCAGTCGGGGGTGTCCCAGGTGTGGGTGGTGGCCCAGGCGGGCTCGCGGTGTTGGATTTTCATGCCAGACCTCGCAGAGTTCGTGCGGGGGGCCGGATGCCCTGGATCGCGGCGATCATGTCCACGACCCGCCGGGTTTCGGCGACTTCGTGAACCCGGAAGATCCGAGCGCCCGCGGCGGCCGACCACGCGGTGGCCGCCAAGGTGCCCTCGACCCTTTCGGTGAGACCTACCCCTAGAGTCTCCCCGATAAAATCCTTGTTGCTCAGTGCCATCAGTACTGGCCATCCGGTTTTTACGAGACTGTCGATTCCGCGCAACAACTCGAGCCCGTGATAGGTGTTCTTCCCGAAATCATGCGTGGGATCGATCACGATCCCGTCCCGGCGCACCCCCGCCGCGGCCGCGCGCTCGGCCGCGGCCACCACCGTCGCGGTCACCTCGGCCACCACATCGGTGTAGCGCACCCGGTGCGGACGGGTCCGCGGCACGGCGCCGCCGGTGTGACTGCACACGATCCCCGCGCCGGTCTCGGCCGCCACCCGCACCAGGTCCGGGTCGGCGCCCGCCCAGGTGTCGTTGATCAGCTCGGCGCCCTCGGCCACCGCCGCCCGCGCGACCTCGCTGCGCCAGGTGTCCACACTGATCAACAGGTCGGGATACTTCGCGCGGATCGCCGCGACGAACGGCACCACCCGCAGCGTTTCCTCGGCCGCGTCGACGGTGGCGCCCGGGCCCGCCTTCACCCCGCCGATGTCGACCAGGTCGGCGCCCTCGTCGACGGCCCTGGCCACCCGGTCCATGGCGGCCTCGTCGGTGAAGGTGGCGCCGCGGTCGTAGAAGGAATCGGGCGTGCGATTCACGATCGCCATCACCAGCGCCCGATCCCCCGGCACCACCCGCCCGCACAAGCTGGGGCTCGCCCGCCGCTGCGTGACTTCTGCCGACGACTCGGAGCCGCTGCCGCCAGCATGCCGGGCGGGCTCGTCCCGCCTCTCCGCGACTCTTGCCGACGACTCGGAACCGCTGCCGCCGGCATGCCGGGCGGGCGGTTCGGTGGCTGGTCGCGGTTCGGGCGTGCCCGACGGGTTACCGGTGTTCATGCGAAATCAGACGTTACCTTGCGGTCTCCGGGCGATTCCGGGCTATCGCGGGGCTCGGCCGCCCGCGACGTCGGCCGCGTAGTCGTCGTAGGCGGGCACATAGCCCTCCGACGGGCCCGACAGCACGTAGAGCTGACTCTCGTCGTCCGGGGTGTAGCCCTGCTTGCGCAGTTCCACCTTGCGGCTCTTGAAGGTGGAGGTCTGCTCCAGTTCCGCGACCACGCGCACGAACAGCGGCACCGCGTAGAGCGGCAGACGCGCGTAGGCGGTGGACGCCAGGGCGCGGCCGTCGAACTCGGTATCGGGGTGCAGGGTGACCGCGGCCATGCCCGCCTTGCCGTCGGTGCCGGGGATGTCGACGCCGTAGACCACGGCCTGCTCGATCTGGTCGTCGTGGTCCAGGGCGCCCTCGACCTCGGTCGTGGCCACGTTCTCGCCCTTCCAGCGGAAGGTGTCGCCGAGCCGGTCGACGAAGGCGATGTGCCAGAAGTGCTGGTCGCGCACCAGGTCACCGGTGTCGAACCAGCAGTCGCCCTTCTTGAAGCCGTCGCGCACGAGCTTGGACTCCGAGGCCGTCTTGTCGGTGTAGCCGTCGAAGGGCTGACGGTCGTTCACCTTGGCCAGCAGCAGCCCGACCCCACCCGAGCGCACCTTGCGCAGCTTCCCGTCGCGGCCGCGCCGGGCCTTGCCGGTCTCGTCGTCGTATTCCACGACCGCGTACGGCAGCGGGCACAGCCCGGCGGTGCGGTCGACACCGAAGGCGTTGACGAAGGCCAGCGGCGCCTCGCTGGAGCCGTAGAACTCGACCACCCGCGCGATGCCGAAGCGGCGGCGGAACTCGTCCCACAGTTCCGGGCGCAGCCCGTTGCCGACGGCCAGGCGCACCCGGTTGCCCTGCTCGGCCGGGCGGACCGGCTGGTTGAGCAGGTAGCGGCACAGTTCGCCGATGTAGATGAACGCGGTCGCGCGCTCGCGGGCGATCTCGTCCCAGAAGTTCGAGGCGGAGAACTTGCGGCTGAGCACATAGGTCGCCTCGCCGGCCAGCACCGACGACAGCGCGACCGTGAGCGCGTTGTTGTGATAGAGCGGCAGGCAGCAGTACAGGGCGTCGTCGGCGCGCAGCCGCACCCCGAGCCCGCCGAGGCCGGACATGCTCTTGGTCCAGCGGTGATGGGTCATCACGCTGGCCTTGGGCATCCCGGTGGTGCCGGAGGTGAAGATCAGGAAGGCCCGCTCCCCCGCGGTGACCTGCGCGCAGACGGCCGGGTCGGCGTCGGCGGCGGTGCGCGCGGCCTCGGCCAGCTCCTCGGCGGGCAGCACGTTCGCGGCCGGTTCGGGCAGCGAGTCCAGCGCCTCGGCGCATTCGGCGCCGACCACGTCGAGCACGCTGTCGAGCAGGCCGATGCTGTGCGCGAGCACCTGGTCGCGCTGGTTGTAGTTGAGCAGGCCCACGGTGGCGCCGAGCTTGAGCACCGCGAGCACGGTGAACAGCGTCTCGGGCCGGTTGGTCATCAGCACGCCGACCACCTCGCCGCGGCGCACCCCGCGCGCGGTCAGCACCGCGGCATACCGGTTGACCTCGCTGTTGGCGGCCCGATAGGTGTAGGAACTGCCCTCGAACCGCAGGAACACCCGGTCCGGGTGGCGGTGCGCGACCCGCTGGAAGTACAGGCCGATGGAGGCTTTGTCCTTGGGCCCCACCAGCATTCCGCGCGCGTTGCGCAGCATGCCGGGGACCTCCTTGGCCATCCCGGGCAGTGCCTTGGCCAGGTCGAACACGCTCACCGTGTCGCGGGCGTCATTGCTCACGTCGATCTCTCCTACCCTTGCGCCGCAGCCGGTTCCAGCGCGGCGAACGCGGCCGCCAGGTCGGTGACCACGATGATGCGGTCCCGCGCCTGCCGGGTCATGATGTTGCGCTCGTACAGTTCGTCGATCCAGCGGAACAGCCCGTCGTAGAAGCCGTTCGCGTCCAGCACCACCACGGTCTTGTCGTGCTCACCGAGGTAGCCACCGGTCCAGGTCTCGAACAGTTCCTCCAGTGTGCCGATTCCGCCGGGCAGCGCCAGGAACGCGTCGGCGCGCTGTTCCATGATCTGCTTGCGCTGGCGCATGGTGTCGGTGACGACCAGCTCGTCGGAGTCGACATCGGCGACTTCCCGGTGCACCAGATGTTTCGGAATCACCCCGAGGGTGTGCGCGCCACCCGCCCTCGCGGCGGTGGCCACCGCGCCCATCATCGACACGTGCCCGCCGCCGGAGACCAGACTCCAACCGCGCCGGGCGATCTCGGTGCCGACGCGCGCGGCCAGGCCGATCAGTTCGGGGTCGGTGGTGCTGGCCGAACAGTAGACGCAGATCGCACGGCTCACCACTGGTCCTCGCTGCCGAGCCGCTCGATATCCGGGTGGCCGACGTGGTCGGCCTGGATGATCCGCACGACCTCCTCGACGCTGTCGGTGACCTGGATCAGGTCGACGTCCTCGGGCGAGATCTTGCCGGAGGCGGCCAGCGAGTCACGCAGCCAGTCGACCAGGCCCGACCAGAAGGCGGTGCCGAACAGGATGATCGGGAACCGGGTGATCTTGCGGGTCTGCACCAGCGTCATCGCCTCGAACAGCTCGTCGAGGGTGCCGAAACCGCCGGGCAGGCACACGAAGGCCTGCGAGTACTTCACGAACATGGTCTTGCGGACGAAGAAGTAGCGGAAGTTGATCCCCAGGTCCACCCACTCGTTGAGGCCCTGTTCGAACGGCAGCTCGATGCCGAGGCCGATCGAGTACCCGCCCGCCTCCGACGACCCGCGGTTGGCGGCCTCCATCGCGCCGGGGCCGCCGCCGGTGATCACCGCGAACCCGGCCTCGGTCAGCGCGGCGCCGATGGCCACGCCCGCCTGGTATTCCGGATGGTCACGCGGGGTGCGGGCCGAGCCGAACACCGTCACCGCGGGCGGCACCTCGGCCAGCGCGCCGAAACCCTCGACGAACTCGGCCTGGATGCGCAGCACCCGCCACGGATCGGTGTGCACCCAGTCGGCGTCCTGGCGCGAGTCCAGCAGGTTGCGGTCGGCGGTGCGCACGCCCGGCTTGCGTTCGCGCCGGAACATCACCGGTCCCCGGAACTTCGCCGTCGATCTGACCTTCCCACCCTGCTCGTCCGCGGAATCGGTAGACATGCTCCCAACCTACTTGCCGCGGGCCGCTCAGCTCCGGGTGAGGTAGGTGCGCAGCATGGCGGTGACGGCGGTGATCTGCGCCAGCGGCACGTGCTCGTCGCGCTTGTGCGCCAGGTTCGGATCGCCGGGGCCGAAGTTCACCGCCGGGATGCCGCGCGCGGCGAAGCGGGAGACATCGGTCCAGCCGTACTTGGCGCGCACCCCGCCGCCGCCGTGCGCGTTGACCGAGTCGATCAGGGTGCGCGCGGCGGGCGCGGTGAGCCCGGGCAGCGCGCCCGGTGAGGAATCGGTGATCTCGAAGGTCACCGGGAGCCCGGCGAAGACCTCGCGGACGTGCTCGACGGCCTGCTCCACACTGCGATCGGGCGCGAAACGGAAGTTCACATCCACCTCGGCGACATCGGGCACCACATTGCCCGCCACGCCACCGGAGACCCGCACCGCCGACAGCCCCTCCCGGTACACGCAGCCGTCGATGTCGACCTGCCGGGCCTGGTAGGCCGACAGCCGCTCGAGCACCGGCGCCAGCCCGTGGATCGCGTTCTCGCCCAGCCACGCGCGGGCCGAGTGCGCGCGCGTGCCCGCGGTGCTCAACCGCACCCGCAGGGTGCCCTGGCAGCCCGCCTCGATCCAGCCCGCCGACGGCTCACCGAGCACGGCGAGGTCGCCTTCGAGCCATTCGGGCAGGTCGCGCTCGATGTGGGCGAGACCGTTGAACTCCGCGGCGATCTCCTCGCCGTCGTAGAAGATGAGCGTCAGATCGTGGGCCGGGTCGGTGATGGTGGCGGCCAGGTGCAGGAAGACCGCATCGCCGGACTTCATGTCGACGGTGCCGCAGCCGAACAGCACCGGTTCCCCGTCGACCTCAGCCGGGCGGCTGGGCACATTGTCGGCGATCGGGACGGTGTCCAGGTGCCCGGCCAGGATCACCCGGGTGGGCAGCCCGCGCGCGGTGCGCGCCAGCACCACATTGCCGTGCCGCAGGATCTCGAATCCGCTGGTCTGCTCGCGCAGGGCCTGCTCGACCAGGTCCGCGATCTTGGCCTCGTCCCGCGACACACTGGGGACATCCACGAGGGCGGCTGTCAGCTGGATCGGATCGGCGCGCAAATCGAGAGTCACATCTCGACAGTAGTACGCCCGGCGGCCCACACCCCGTGTTCGCGCGCGCGGGCGGCGATCGGCGGGGCCGGGGCGGACGATCCGGCGCACAGCATCGTCCCAGCGAACCCGCGCCCACCCGGGTGACGCTCGGCGCCTCCCGTCACAGGACCGCAAAGTGCCTGCTCGAGCAAATATGACGATCTCATGACGACGAACCCGGGTGTGCCCCATCGTTTTTCGCTCCGCTAGCGTTACGGCGGCGGTCCCGATCGGGACAGCAAACACATGGAGGGGTTCATCAGTATGAAGTTCGGAAAGATCACCACTGCTGTTTTCCTCGCGGTGACCGCGGTGGGTATCACCGCCGCGACCGCGAACGGTCAGCCCGCCGTGGCGACCGAGCAGCCGGCCGTGGTGGCTTCGGGGGGCGTGACTTCGGGTGTCGCGCAGGGCATCAACTACAACACCACCGTCTCGCCGGTCGACAAGACCATCACCTGGTCGGTGGACAGCGGTCGCTTCCAGCTGACCGAGGACGGCTCCGCCGTCGCCCTGATCGCCGACAACGGCGCGACGGTCGACCAGGTGGCGCTGAAGTCCGAGGTCGCCGGTCTGCCGATCGCGGTGGCCCAGGAGATCAGCGCGGACGGCCGCAGCGTCAAGCTGGCCGCCTCGATGACCCCCGAGGACACCACCGAGCTGCAGAACGTCGCGGAGCTGAAGGACATCAGCTCCTACGACCGCCTGATGGAGCAGGTCAACAAGAACCTGCCGGGTATCGCGATCGGTGGCATCATCGGCGCGTTCATCCCGTTCCTGTGGCTGATCACCATCCCCGCCGGCATGCTCATCGGCGGTTACGTGATGGGTGGCCAGGAGTTCCTGGACGCCGTGATCGCGTTCGCCACCGGTCAGCCCTGATCTGACGCGGTAGCACCGTGAGGGGTGTGCGGGCCACAGCGGCCCGCACACCCCTTTCTCGTCGCCTGCGGCGGGGGTAGCGCACACTTCGCGCGGCCGACCCGGCAAAATGGGGGTTGTGAGTATTCAGGGAGCCACCGCAGTCGGTATCGCCAATGTGACCTCGGACGGGACCGTCCTCGACACCTGGTACCCCAGCCCGGAGCTGGGCGAGGTCAGCGAGACCGGCACCAAGCGCCTGGAGGCGTCGGAGGCCGGTGAGTTCGCCGAGCTGCTCGGCGTGGACGCGGCGCGCGGGGTCGAGGTGATCGCGGTGCGTACCACCATCGCGGACCTGTCGGCCGCCCCGGTCGACGCGCACGACGTCTACCTGCGCCTGCACCTGCTCTCGCACCGTCTCGTCCAGCCGCACGGCCTGAGCCTGGACGGCCAGTTCGGCCTGCTCAGCAATGTGGTGTGGACCAACCACGGCCCGTGCGCGGTGGAGGGCTTCGAGCAGACCCGCCTGAAGCTGCGCGCCCGCGGCCCGGTGACCGTGCTCAGCATCGACAAGTTCCCCCGCCTGGTCGACTACGTGGTCCCCTCCGGTGTACGCATCGGTGACGCCGACCGCGTGCGCCTGGGTGCGCACCTGGCCTCCGGCACCACGGTCATGCACGAGGGCTTCGTCAACTTCAACGCGGGCACCCTGGGCAACTCGATGGTCGAGGGCCGCATCTCGGCCGGTGTCGTGGTCGCCGACGGCACCGACGTCGGCGGTGGCGCCTCCATCATGGGCACCCTGTCCGGCGGCGGCACCCAGGTCATCTCGGTGGGCGAGCGCTCGCTGCTGGGCGCCAACTCCGGCCTGGGCATCTCGCTGGGCGACGACTGCGTGATCGAGGCGGGCCTCTACGTCACCGCGGGCACCAAGGTGACCGGCCCCGACGGCACCGTGGTCAAGGCCGCGACGCTGTCCGGGCAGTCGAACCTGCTGTTCCGCCGCAACTCCACCACCGGCACCGTCGAGGTGGTGCCGCGCAAGGGCACCGGCGTCGAGCTCAACGCCGCCCTGCACGCCAACGACTGAGCACCCGTCGCGGAAGGCCCCGTACTCCCCGAGTACGGGGCCTTCTGCCTGCGGTGATCCAGATCACCGTCACAGATCCGGGCCCTGCCGCATCCCATGGTCGAACGCACCATCCAACAGCAGGAGGCAGCGATGCACATCGTCGTGATCGGGGCAGGGTATGCGGGCGCGGGGGCAGCCAACCGGCTGGCCGCCAAGACAGCGGGGGCGCGGATCACCGTGGTCAATCCGCGGGCCGATTTCATCCAGCGGGTGCGGCTGCACGAGCAGCTGGCGGGCACCGGGTCGGCGGCGATTCCGCTGACCGAGATGCTGCGCCCCGGCATCACGCTGCGCGTGGCCGCGGCGGACAAGATCGGTGACGGCACGGTGGCCCTCGACGACGGCACCGATCTCGCCTTCGACCACCTGCTGGTGGCCGTCGGCAGCACCGCCCAGCCGCTGCCCGGCACGATCCCCGTCGCCACCTGGGAGGGCGCCGAGCTGGCGCGGGTCGCCCTCGCCGCCCTGCCCGCGGACCGGGTCGTCACGGTCATCGGCGGTGGCCTGACCGGTATCGAGACCGCCGCCGAGGTCGCCGAGGCGCGGCCGGATCTGCGGGTGCGCCTGGTGAGCGGCACGCTCGGGGCGAGCCTGTCGCGCGGTGGACAGCGCAGCGCGCGCCGGGGGCTCGAGCGGCTGGGCGTGGAGTGTGTGCGCGGCGAGATCGATCATGTCGACGGGTCGCGGGTACACCTGCGCTCGGGGACCGCGCTCGACACGGATCTGACCCTGTGGGCCGTCGTCTCGGGGGTGCCCGAACTCGCCGCGCGCAGCGGGCTCGCCGTCGACGCCCAGGGCCGCGCGCTCGTCGACACCCACCTGCGCAGCGTCACCGACCCGCGCGTGTTCGTCATCGGTGACTGCGCCGCGGTCCCCGGCGCCCGGATGGCCTGCGCCACCGCGGGTCCGCAGGGCGCGCACGCGGCCGATACGCTCGCCCGGATGATCGAAGGACGTGCGCCGCAACCCTTCTCGATGGCCTCGGTCGGGCAGGCGCTGAGCATCGGCCGCCGCGACGCCGTGCTCCAGGCCACCCGCGGCGACGACACCCCGCTGCCGCTGCACCTCGCCCGGCGCCCGGCCGCCGTCGCCAAGGAACGCATCGTGCGCTACGCCACCTACGCCGCGCGCACCGGCAACGCCGTCTGGCTGCGCGGCCGCAAACCATGACCGGCCCGCACGAGGACACCTTCGCCGAGAACCGGCGGCTGCTGTTCTCGATCGCCTACGAGATCCTCGGCACCGTGGTCGATGCCGAGGACGTGCTCCAGGACAGCTACCTGCGCTGGCGCGGAGTCGACCTGTCCGCGGTCGGCAATCCCCGCGCCTACCTGGCCCAGATCGTCACCCGGCAGGCGCTGGGGGTGCTGCGCTCGGCCGCGCACCGGCACGAGGAGTACGTGGGCCCGTGGCTGCCCGAGCCGCTGGCCACCACCGCCGACGGCGGGGTGGAGCACGTGCTCACCGGCGAGGACGTCACCGTCGCCATGCTGCTCGTGCTCGAGACGCTCACCCCGTTGCAGCGCGCGGTGTTCGTGCTGCGCGAGGTGTTCGCCTTCGACTACGCCGAGATCGCGGCCGCGGTCGACAAGTCCGAAGCCGCTGTGCGCCAGCTCAATCAGCGCGCGCGGGCCCGCGTGCACGCGCAGCGGCACACCGCCGTCGCCACGCCCGCCGAGGCGCAGTCGGTGGTCGAGCGGTTCTCGCTGGCCGCCGCCACCGGCAATGTGCAGGCGCTGATGGACGTGCTCGCCCCCGATGTGGTGTTCCTCGGCGACGGCGGCGGCGTGGTGAGCGCGGCACGGCGCCCGGTGGTCGGGCCGGACAAGGTGGCGCGGCTGGTCATCGGGCTGCTCGGCAAGGGCGCGCAGCGGGGTGAGC
The DNA here is from genome assembly GCF_053602435.1 of Nocardia sp. NPDC004415. Taxonomy (NCBI): domain Bacteria; kingdom Bacillati; phylum Actinomycetota; class Actinomycetes; order Mycobacteriales; family Nocardiaceae; genus Nocardia; species Nocardia sp. NPDC004415. Next base: position 42,196 of record NZ_JBSGDP010000008.1, on the reverse strand, counting down.
TGGGCGCGCGGATCGCCACCTACAACGCCATGCCCGCGGTGGTGACCACCCTGGACGGGGTGGTCGACCAGGTGACCACCATCGAGGTCGTCGACGGGGTGGTCACCGCGCTGTACTCGGTGCGCAATCCCGCCAAGCTCGCGACCGTGCGGCTCACCGACTGACGCTCAGCCCAGCAGCTTCTTCTGCACCTTGCCCATGGCATTGCGCGGCAGGGCCGCGAGGAAGCGGACCTCGCGGGGGCGCTTGTGGGCCGAGAGCTGTTCGCCGACAAAGGCGGTCAGCTCCTCGGCCAGCGCGGGCGAGCCCGCCTCGCGGGGCACCACGAAAGCCACGATGCGCTGGCCGAGGTCGTCGTCGGGCAGGCCCGCCACCGCGACCTCGGCCACGGCCGGGTGCCCGAGCAGCGCGGTCTCGATCTCGCCCGCGCCGATGCGGTAGCCGCCGGACTTGATCAGGTCGATCGACTCGCGGCCGACGATGCGATGGAAGCCGTCGGGATCGATCACGGCGACGTCACCGGTGCGGAACCAGCCGTCCTCGGTCCAGTCCGCGGCGGTGGCCTCGGGACGGTTGAGGTAGCCGTCGAAGAGCATCGGGCCGCGCACCTGCAAACCACCGATGCTGCTGCCGTCGTGCGGGACCGGCTCCCCCGATTCGTCACGCAGACGGGTTTCCACGCCGCGCACCGGCGTCCCCACCCAGCCCGGCCTACGTTCGCCGTCGGCGCGGGTCGACAGGGTGATCATGGTCTCGCTCATGCCGTAGCGCTCCACCGGCGCCTGCCCGGTGAGCTCGGTCAGCCGCTCGAACACCGGCACCGGCAGCGGCGCGCTCCCCGACACCAGCAGCCGTGCCGCGCTCAATTCCTTGGCCAGCTCCGGCTTTTCGACGATGCGCGACCACACCGTCGGCACCCCGAAGTACAGGCTGCCGCCGGCCCGCGCGTAGGACTCCGGCGTCGGCTTGCCGGTGTGGATCACCGGCGAGCCCACCCGCAGCGGGCCCAGCAGCCCCAGGATCAGCCCGTGCACGTGGAACAGCGGAAGTCCGTGCACCAGAGTGTCTTTCCAGGTCCACGCCCAGGCTTCGGCGAGCGCGTCCAGCCCGGCGGCGATGGCACCGCGGCTGAGCATCACGCCCTTGGGCGCGCCGGTGGTGCCGGAGGTGTAGAGGATGAACGCGATGCGCGCCGGGTCGGGCTCGGGATAGGTGTGCCAGGAGCGCGCGTGCAGGCGCACCGGGATCACCGGCAGCTCGGTGCCCTCGGGCGCGGGACCGACCCAGGCCTGGGCGCCGGAATCGCGCAGGATGTGCTCGCGCTCGGCACTGCCGGAATCCGGCGGCACCGGGACCACCGTCACCCCGGCGATCAGGCAGCCGACCACCGCGAGCACCGTGCGCAGCGTCGGTTCGGCCAGCACCGCGACCCGCTGCGCCCGCGCGACCCGTTCCGCCACCGAAGTTGCCGCACCCAGCAGATCCGAGCGCGAGACGGTGGCATCATCGATGGTGACGGCGTCGGGAATGTCGGCCCCGGCGGCGACGGCGATCGGATCGAGTGAGGCGAGCAGCAGCGGCGGACCGAAAGGCATTCGTCCACGCTAACCCGGTGTGGTCCGGCGCGGTACGCCGCCGTCCGTTGACACCCCGGCGACAGAATGAGACATTCAACGTATAGTTCTCTCACCGATGAAGACGGGGTCAACGATGACCATCCTCGCTCGCTCGCGTTCGCCGAGATCCGAACCGGCCGATTTCGATATTCGCGACTATGTCGACGGGGCGGCCGCCTTCTACGGCGCCACCGCCAATGTGATCATGCAGCTCAGCCTGGCCCCCGTCGGCTACGGCGTCGCGGAATCACGCGTGCACAGCGGCAGCATCATGCGTCATCCGGTGAAACGAACCCGCACCACCCTCACCTACCTCTCGGTCGCCCTCATGGGCACCGACGAGGACCGCGCCGCCTTCCGCGCGGCCGTGGACAGCGTGCACCGCCACGTCCGCTCCACCGCCGAGAGCCCCGTGAAATACAACGCCTTCGACCGCAACCTGCAACTGTGGGTCGCCGCCTGTCTCTACTGGGGCTCGGTCGACGTCATGCGCCGCCTGCACGGCCCCACCGACGACGAGATCGCCGACGTCTTCTACACCTACGCCCACCACCTCGGCACCACCCTGCAGGTCCCCCGCGACATGTGGCCCGCCGACCGCGCCGCCTTCGACGCCTACTGGTCCACCCACCTCCCCCTGACCAGCATCGACCCCACCATCAAGACCTACTTCGACGGCCTCCTCGACCTCCGCATGCTCCCCACCCCGATCCGCCTCCCCTTCGCCCGCTTCCACCGCTGGTACACCACCGGCCTGCTCCCCGAACACCTCCGCACCGAAATGGGCATGACCTGGACCCCCCGCGACGAACGTCGCCTCAACCGCCTCATGCGCACCACCGGCGCCGTCGTCGGCCGCCTCCCCCGCCCCCTCCGCAACTTCCCCTTCAACGCCACCCTCGCCGACATGCGCCGCCGCCAACGCCGGGGAAAGCCCCTGGTCTGACACTGACGACGTGGCTACCACTCGCCGGGGAAGCTCCATTCGATGGACAGTTTCGCCTCCGGGGCGATCTCCGCGACACAACGAAAGGACAACCGGCCTGTCCTCGATGGCTTCCATCCCCAACGCATCGAAAAGCTCACCGGATTACTCCGCGTACATCACAGAATCAACCCGGTAAGTCAACACAGTGCTCGGCGTTGCAAACGGAACGCCCATACGCAGGTCAGGAGTGCAATCCCGCCAGTCAACCGCCTGAACCGGCTCACCGTTGCGGATAAACACTGTGTACGTATTCGATGTCGGAGCATCATCGTTCGACATCACCCGACCCGGTATGCCAAGCAGGCAGTTGGCCGCCAAGTGGGTTCCCGCCTTCTTATTGAAAGATTCGACGGTCGTCAAGAAATTCACTTGTACAGCACGATCCCATTCACCCGACCATCCCGCCTTTGCCGTCAGCTCTCCCACCGCCACGGACTCGACCTCGTTGTGTACCGCCGACGCGAACTCCTCGATCAGCCGTTTACCCGACCCCAATGGCTCTGCCCCGGATTTCAGGTCGAACGCCTGCCCGAGGCATGGCGCTGTCGGTTCGTCGGGCGATCCACACCCGGATACCGCGACTGCCACCATCGCGAGAACAAGGACATTCGGAACGATCCAGCGCATGTCAGTCCTTCTCGAGTCAGAGGGGGGCCTGGTCCCACCACTGGGTGCGGAGGTCGTCGAAGGTGTGGGTGGGCCAGGAGACTTCGACGAGGATGGTGTCGGTGAAGGGGTTGATCCAGCCGTGGGTGGCGAGGGTGAAGGGGGCGCCGGGGGCGGTGGGGCGGAACAGGACGAGGGTGCCCATGCGGGAGTAGTCGCGTTCGGCGACGCGGTCGGTGTGGGCGGTGAGATAGGCGCTGACGTCGTCGGCGGAGTTGTACTTCGTGTACCAGACGGTGACGCCGTCGGGCTGGGTGCAGATGATCTGGCCCAGTGGGACCGGGTCGCCCGCCAGCGCGACGACCGTGCCCGCGCCCACGCAGCGCGCGTCGCGCCAGCCCAGGCCCTGGGGATCGGTGGGGATCATCTGGGGATAGGCGATGGCGATCGAATGGTGCTGGCCCCAGGGCATGGTGGGGGCCAGGCGCTGGGGACGGATGAACTTCCAGTAGACACCCGCGACACCGATGGCGGCCACGCCCAGCACCGCCAGCAGCACCAGCAGGACCGAGAGTGTGCGCCAACCCGAGGACACCCGGCGGTCGGGCGGATACGGCGGCCGACCGTACGACGCCGGGCCGATCGGCGGACGAGGTACGGCACGCGGGGTACTCACGACAGTCGGCTGATGAGCATCGCTCATCGCTGTCGCACCGGTACCCGGTCGCGAATACGCGGGCGGGAAGGTCGCCGTCGACGGAGCGGGTGACACCGACAGACCGGCACCGCCCGACAGAGCCGCAGCGGCCGCCTGCGCGAATTCCGCACAGCTGTCGAATCTTTCGGCCGGTTCCTTGGCCAGCGCCCGGGCGATGATCGCGTCGATCCCCGCAGGCAGATGACGAACCGTCGCGGAGACCCGGGGCACCGGCTTGGTCAGGTGCGCCGCCACCACCGCGCCGGGATTGTCTGCGGGAAAAGGACTTTCGCCGGTCAGCAGGGTGAACAGCGTGCAGCCCAGCGAGTACTGATCGGAGCGGTGGTCGATCTCGCCACCGGACAGCTGTTCGGGCGAGGCGTAGGCGAGGGTGGCGAGGAAGTCGCCGGTGCGGGTGAGCTGACGGGCGTCACCGCGTAGCCGGGCGATACCGAAATCGGTGAGTACCACGCGATCTCCGGTCCGCGCGGCCGCCAGCAGGATATTGGCGGGCTTCACATCCCGGTGCAGCACATCGCGCTCGTGAGCGTAGTCCAGGGCTTCGGCGGTCTGGGTGACGATGCCGACCGCCCGGGCGGGATACAGTGGCGTGCCACGAAATACCGAGGCATCGGTCCCGTCGACGTACTGCATCGAGATCCACATCAGCCCGTCCTCGACACCGCGATCGAGCACCGACACGATGCCGGGATGATCCAGCCGCGAGGACACATCCGCCTCGCGCTCGAACCGGCCACGCACCTCGGCGTCAGCCGAGAGTTCCCGGTTCAGCAGCTTGAGCGCCACCTGACGCGGCAGCCGCGGATGTGCCGCCAGGTAGACGGTGCCCATCCCACCGCGGCCGAGTGTCCGCACGATCCGGTACCCGGCGAACACCGTGCCCGCACCGATCCCCACCCCATGCATGCGTTGTGCGCCTTCCGATCCCGTGTCACCCCGACCCGCCGGACAGTAGCCGATCCGGGGGCCGGGGGGCGAACGGTGATCAGGCCAGGCGCGATGCCGCTTCGGCGATGCGTTCGTCGGTCGCGGTGAGGGCGATGCGGACGTGTTCCGGGGAGCGGGGGCCGTAGAAGTCGCCGGGGGCGGCGAGGATGCCGCGGTCGGCGAGCCATTCGAGGGTCAGGCGGCAGGGTTCGCCGCGGGTGGCCCAGAGGTAGAGGCCCGCTTCGGAGTGGTCGATGCGGAAACCGGCCGCCAGCAAGGCTTTTCGCAGGGTGTCGCGGCGGGCGCGGTAGCGCTCGCGCTGCTGGGCCTCGTGGGTGTCGTCGCTCAGGGCGGCGGTCATGGCGGCCTGGATGGGGAAGGGCAGCATCATGCCGGAGTGCTTGCGCACCTCGAGCAGTTCGGCCACCAGTTCCGGGTCACCGGCGACGAAACCGGCGCGGTAGCTGGCCAGGTTGGAGGTCTTCGACAGCGAGTGGATGGCCAGCAGACCGGTGTGGTCGCCGTCGCACACGCGCGGGTCGAGGATGGAGACGGCCTCGCCTTCCCAGGTCAGGCCCAGGTAGCACTCGTCGGAGGCGACGATCGCGCCGCGTTCTCGGGCGAAGGCCACCACCTTGCGCAGGTGCTCGACCGGCAGCACCTTGCCGGTGGGGTTCGACGGCGAGTTCACGAAGATCAGCGCCGGGTTCTGCGGGCCGATCCGGGTGAGGCCGTCGGCCCGCCACGGCTTGGAGCCGGCCAGCAGCGCGCCCACCTCGTAGGTCGGGTAGGCGATCTCGGGGATCACCACCAGGTCCTCGGCGCCGAGCCCGAGCAGGCGCGGCAGACCGGCGATGAGCTCCTTGGTGCCGATCACCGGCAGCACCGCGGCCTGGTCGACCCCGGTGACCCCGAACCGGCGGGCCAGCGCCGCGACGGCGGCCGCGCGCAGCTCAGGGGTGCCGTGGGTGGTCGGGTAGCCGGGAACGGCCGCGACCGAGTTCAGGGCCGCCTGGATCAGCGGATCGACCGGGTCGACCGGCGTGCCGACGGACAGGTCCACCAGCCCGCCGGGATGCGCGGACGCCTTCTGCTTGAACCCGGCGATGGTGTCCCAGGGGAAATCGGGCAGCAGGCTGCTGACCCTCATTCTTCGGCCATGGGGGGCAGCGCCTTGATGAAGGCCGGGTCGTAGTCGACCTTGCCCACCTTGGTCGCGCCGCCGGGAGAACCGAGTTCGTCGAAGAAGTCGACGTTGGCGTTGATGTAGCCGCTCCACTGGTCCGGGGTGTCGTCTTCGTAGAAGATCGCCTCCACGGGGCAGACCGGCTCACACGCACCACAGTCAACGCACTCGTCGGGTTGGATGTAGAGCATGCGGCCACCCTCGTAGATGCAATCCACGGGGCACTCTTCGATGCACGCCTTGTCCTTCACGTCAACGCACGGTTCAGCGATGATGTACGGCACTGCCGTTCTCCTAGTCTGTCCTGCGGGTTGCTCCGCCCCCGAAACCCTATCGCGTGACTCCACGTTACCCCCAGGTCAGCCTGCCCTAACTCGACGTTTTCCTCACCCGATCGACAGCGACAACGGCACCGGTTTCGCGGCCACCGATCCGTAGGTCGTGGTGCGTTCGCGCACCGGCCTGCCGATGCCGACGGCGATCTCGGTGAGTTCGGCCACAGTCTTGGCCGAACCGTGCTGCGAGCCCGCCATCCGGGAGATGGTCTCCTCCATCAGCGTGCCGCCGAGATCGTTGGCGCCGCCGGAGAGCATGGCCTGCGTGCCGAGGGTGCCGAGCTTGACCCAGCTGGTCTGGATGTTGTGGATGCGCCCGTGCAGCATGATCCTGGCCAGCGCGTGCACGGCCCGGTTGTCGCGGTTGGTCGGGCCCGGCCGGGCCGCGCCCGCCAGGTAGAGCGGGGCGCTCTGGTGCACGAACGGCAGCGGGACGAACTCGGTGAAGCCGCCGGTCTCGTCCTGGATGCCGCGCAGTACGCGCAGGTGCCCGACCCAGTGCTTGGGGTTGTCGACGTGGCCGTACATCATCGTCGAGCTCGACGGGATGCCCAGCTGATGCGCGGTGGTGATCACCTCGATCCAGGCCGAGGTGGGCAGCTTGCCCTTGGTGAGCACCCAGCGCACCTCGTCGTCGAGGATCTCCGCGGCTGTGCCCGGAATGCTGCCCAGCCCAGCCTCTTTCAGTGCGGCGAGCCAGTCGCGGATGCTCTGGCCGCCGCGCGAGGCACCGTTGACGATCTCCATCGGGCTGAAGGCGTGCACGTGCATCGACGGCACCTTGGCCTTGATGGCGCGCACCAGATCGGCGTACCCGGTGACCGGCAGTTCGGGGTCGATGCCGCCCTGCATGCAGACCTCGGTGGCGCCGTCGACGTGCGCTTCCCAGGCCCGGTCGGCGACCTCGTCGGTGCTCAGGGTGAACGCGTCGGCGTCGCCCTTGCGCTGGGCGAACGCGCAGAAACGACAGCCGGTGTAGCAGATGTTGGTGAAGTTGATGTTGCGGTTCACCACGTAGGTGACCTCGTCACCGGAGACCTCGCGGCGCAGCTGATCGGCCAGTGCCGCAACGGCATCCAGCGCCACACCGTCGGCGGTGGCCAGGGCCAGGTACTGGTCGTCGGTGAGCCCGCCCGGGTCCTTCTCGGCGGCGGTCAGGGCGTCGAGGACCTCGGAATCGAGGCGCTCGGGCGCGGTGACGGCCAGCTCGCGGGCGTGTTCGCGGATGGTCTCCCAGTCGCCGAACGCGCCGACGACCTCCTGGCCGAGGCCGGAGTCGCTGCGGCTGTCGGTCTTGCGGCCCTCGCTGTCGATGGCGGTGTTGAGGTCGACGCGGCCGACCGAATCCCAGGACTCGTCGGGTTCCTGCCAGGGCAGGCCCACCGGCATCGCGTCGGAGCGGGCCAGGCCGGTGGCCGGGTCGGTGAGCGCGTCGACGTGGGCGCCGATGCGCGGGTCGATCCACGGGTGCCCGGCGCGCACGTACTTCGGATGCGCCGAGGTGCGCTCGACCAGGGTGAATCCGGCGGCCTCGGTGATCTCGCGCAGCGTGTCCAGGTTCGGCCACGGCCGCTCGGGGTTGACGTGGTCGACCGTCACCGGCGACACCCCACCCCAGTCGTCGATACCCGCGTCGATGAGCGCGCGGCAATCGCTGTGCGACACCAGGTTCGGCGGCGCCTGCACCGGAACATCCGGTCCCAGCAGCAATCTCGTCACCGCGACGGCGGCCAGGAACTCGTCGACGCCTGCGTCGGGGACATCGCGCATGGCGGTGTCGTCCTTGGCGCGGAAGTTCTGCACGATCACTTCCTGGATGTGCCCGAACTCGCGATGCTGCTTGCGGATGGCCATGATCGACTCGGCGCGCTCGGTGAGACTCTCGCCGATGCCGACCAGGATGCCGGTGGTGTAGGGCACCGAGAGCCTGCCCGCGTCGGTGATCGCGCGCAGCCGCACGGCCGGGTCCTTGTCGGGGCTGCCGTAGTGGCAGGCGCCCTTCTCGGTGAACAGCCTGGTCGCGGTGGTCTCGAGCATCATGCCCATCGACTGCGCGACCGGCTTGAGGCGGGCGATCTCGGCCCAGCTCATCACCCCGGGGTTCAGGTGCGGCAGCAGGCCGGTCTCCTCGAGCACCAGGATCGACACCGCGCGCAGGTAGTCCAGGGTGGAGTCGTAGCCGCGTTCGTCGAGCCACTGCGCGGCCTCGGGCCAGCGGTCCTCGGGGCGGTCACCCAGGGTGAACAGGGCTTCCTTGCAGCCCAGCGCGGCACCTTGGCGGGCGATCTCGAGCACCTCGTCGGGCTCGAGGAACATGCCCTTGCCCTCGGCGCGCAGCTTGCCCGGCACCGTGACGAAGGTGCAGTAGTGGCATTTGTCCCGGCACAGCTTGGTGAGCGGGATGAACACATTGCGCGAATAACTGATGGTGCGCGGCCGACCGGCCGATTCCAGTCCCGCGTCGCGGACCCGGGCGGCGCTGGCGCACAGATCGGCCAGGTCCTCGCCGGTGGCGTGCAGCAGGACGGTGGCCTCGTCCACGTTCAAGGTCACGCCGTCGCGAGCCCGGCGCAACGCCCTGCGCATGGCGGCGGGCGTCGGTGGCGGCAGCGGGAAGCTCGGCTTCGGAAGATCGCTCACCCCGTCGATCATGCGCTATTTCCTTCCAGAACGTGCGGTCTGCTGGTCACGGCCATGACCGGCGCGCGTCGTTCGGTCCCGTCGAACGACAACCCGCCGGGGGCGCACCGGTATTCCCGAGCGGGTGAACTCGTCGGTCCCGCATGGAACCATGGGCAGCATGTCACCCCCGCGCTCCACCATTCTGGCCGAACCGGCCTGGCGTCCGAGTTCCAAGGCCAAGCTGCTGTGGGCGCTCGAGAACGCCCTCGGGATCGTGGTGCTGGCCGCCGTGCTGGTGGTGTGGACGGTGCTCGACAGCGCGCATCGGAACTGGCAGGGGCTCGCGGCGCTGGTGCTGGTGCTGCTGGCGGTGCTCGCGGTGGTGGTCGTGCCGCTGTGGCGCTACGCGGTGCATCGGTGGGAGGTCACCGACGAGGCCGTCTACACCCGGGTGGGGTGGGTGGATCAGGAATCGCGGGTCGCGCCGATCTCGCGGGTGCAGACCGTCGACACCGAGCGCGGGCCGCTCGAGCGCATCCTGGGGCTGGCGACGGTAACGGTGACCACGGCGTCCTCGGCGGGCGCGGTGAAGATCGGCGCGCTGGACCTGCCGGTCGCCGAGCAGACCGTCACCCGGCTGGCCGCCATCGCCGCCCAGCACCGCGGGGACGCCACGTGACCGCAGCGGCTCCGGTCGAGTGGCAGCGGCTCGATCCCCGGATGCTGCTGGTGTATCCGGTCACCGAGATCATCAAGTACATCCCCGTGCTGCTCGGCTCGGTGATCGTCGGCACGACCAGCGGCAATCCGCTGTGGAGTCTGGGGCCGGTGGCGCTGGTCGCCGCCTACGGCGTGGCCCGCTGGTTCACCACGTCCTATCGCATCGACCCCGATCACGTGCAGTTGCGCACCGGGATTCTGCAACGGCGCACCCTGTCGGTGCCGCGCCCGCGCATCCGCTCGGTGGACGTGGAAGCCGATCTGCTGCACCGGATGCTGGGCGTGGCGGTGCTCGCCATCGGCACCGGCAAGCAGACCGGCAAGGGCGAGGAATTCAAGCTCGACGCGCTCGACACCAGCCGGATTCCCGCGCTGCGCGCCGAACTGCTCGCCCACACCGGTACCGCGAACGCCACGGATTCCCCTGTGGTGCCCCATGTCTCGCCGTACGACGCCGCGGCCGAGACGGGCACCGAGATCGGCCACTGGCAGGCCGCCTGGGTGCGTTACGCGCCGCTGTCGCTGACCGGGCTGGCCATCGTCGCCCCGATCGCGGGCCTGGGTGCCCAGTACGGGCTCATCGACGTGGTCTCGGATTCGGCGCCCGTGCAGCATCTGGGTGACGACAGCGTCTCGATCGTCACCGTCGTGGTGCTCGGCCTGACCCTCGCCACGCTGGCACTGGTGAGCCTGGCCGCCTGCGCGCAGTACCTGACCACCTGGTACGGCCTGCGGGTGCTCGACAACGGCAGCACCCTGCACCTGCGCCACGGCCTGATCACCACCCGCCAGATCACCCTGGACCTGGCCCGTTTCCGCGGCGCCACGCTCAGCGAGCCGCTGCTGCTGCGGGCCGCCCGCGCCGCGCAGCTGGAAATGATCATGACCGGCGAGAACCCACGGCAGAAGATCCTGCCGCAGGCGCCACGCATCGCGGTCGAACGCACCCTGGACGAACTGCTGCGCACGCGGCGCAGGCCGGGGACGCCTACGAGAGCCGAAGCGGGCGCCGGCTCGACCGAGTTACTACCCGGGAACGCGCCAGCCGAACCAGGCCCCGCCACCGAGACCCCGCCTGCCCAGCCGAGCCACGCCATCGGGATCGCGACCGGCGGCGCCGATCGTCCGCACGCGGATGCTGGAGCGCGGCCTGTCGTCCAGGGCCCGGTCACCGGTGCCACGCTCGGCACGATCGAGCTGCACCGCCATGGCCCCACCGCCCGACGACGGCGCTACACCAGAGCCGCCTGGCCTGTGGGCATCCTGATCGCCGCCATGATCCTCGCCGTGCTGCTGGGCGGCGACCTGCCCGGCTGGACCTGGGCCCTGCCGGTGCTGCTGGCCCTGGTCATGGCGGCGCTGGCCGAGGATCGCTATCGCGGACTCGGTCATCGCGTTCTGCCCGGCACTACCGGCCCGACCTGGCTCATCACCCGGCGCGGCAGTCTCGATCGCAATCGCGACTGTCTGGAAGCGCCCGGCATCATCGGCTGGACCGTCCGCCAGACGTTCTGGCAGCGCCGGGCCGGGCTGGCCACCGTCGTCGCGGCGACCGCCGCCGGGAAGAAGGCCTATCTCGTCGTCGATATCCCGCTCGACCGCGCCTACTCCCTCATCGAGGAAGTCACACCAGGACGGCTCGGCCACCGCGGATAGCCCGCACCCCGTGCGGTCCCCTCAGATCCCGACCGGGTCGGCGCCGCGAGTGTCCGGCCGCGGGCCGTCGCGGTGCGGCGTAGGCTGCGAAGAGCTCGCCCGGCCGCGCACGCAAAGGGGTGCTTCGTGGACTTCACCGAGATCATCGAGACCGCAGGCAAGGCCCTGGACGGGGCGGGCGTGGCCGCCATCGCGATCGGCGCGCTGGTCGCGACGGTGCAGTTCGCCCGCAGCTGGCGCGGCGACTTCGAACCCGCCTACGAGACCTACCGGCGCGGGCTCGGGCGCGCGATCCTGCTCGGCCTGGAATTCCTGGTGGCCGCCGACATCATCCGGACCGTCGCCGTCGCACCGAGTTTCACCAGTGTGGGCGTGCTGGCCCTGATCGTGCTGGTGCGGACCTTCCTCAGCTACTCCATGCAGCTGGAGCTGACCGGGCACTGGCCGTGGAACCAGGCCAAGACGAGCACCTAGCCGGTGCGGAAGACGTTCGCGTTCGAACGGTAGTAGAGGTAGGCGATCGGCGGGATCACGCCGCAGGCCAGCAGCAACAGGGTGCGGCCGTCGCTGCCGAGCATGATGTCACCGCCGGGCCCGCGCGAGGCGCACACCAGGAAACCGAAGACCCACACCACGATCGGGGCGAAGGTGAAGCCGAGCCGCCCGGTCACCGACTCCATGCCGTAGACCAGCGCGACATTGATCGGCGCGGCCAGCAGCGCCGAGATCGGCACCGGCACCGAGCCGATGTACAGCGGCAGGAACAGCACCTCGACGACCAGCGTGAGCAGCGCGTTGAACAGCAGCAGCACGACGACGAGTCCCGAGAGCACCGGATCCGGCAGCGCGGGCAGGCGCCGCGACACGGCGGCGGGCTGGTCGGTCATGCGGCCGAGTCTATGCGGCCGCGGACCGGTGACCTCACTCCAGTCCGGCGAACAGATCGTGTTCGAGCCCGTCGGCCGCGACCGGCCCGCGCGCGCCGCGCACCAGCTGGAAATGCTCCACCGGCAGCACCGGCAGGGCGATGTTGTTCGACAGCGCGAACTCCCGGCCGCTGGGCGCCACGCTCACCTGGGTGGCGTGCGCGCGCAGGGCGGCGCGCTTGGCCGCGAGCACATCGGAGACGTCGACCAGGGTGGTCGCGGTGTCGGTCGACACCGCCGCCAGCTCGGCCTCCACCGGCAGCCGCCAGCCCGCGGGCAGCGCGCCGGGCAGCTCGTCGACGGTGCGGCGGGCCAGCGCGGCGGTGTGCTGACGCAGCAGCTCGCCGTCGGTGACGGTCCAGTAGAACTTGGGCACGTCCCAGCCCTGGCCGGCGGCCGCGGCCACCGCGGCGGTGGTGATGCGGTGCGCGCGGATGTGGTCGGGATGGCCGTAGCCGCCGCGCGGGTCATAGGTGACCACCACACGCGGGCGCAGCGCCAGGATCACCGCGACGAGCTCGTCGACCGCCGCGTCTCCGGAGTTCACGAATGCCCGCGGATGCTCGGCCGAGGGCGTCCCCGCCATCCCCGAGTCACGCCACCGGCCCGCGCCACCGAGGAACCACGGCTCACCGGCGTCCAGTGCCGCCAGCGCGGCGGTGAGTTCGCTGATCCGGTAGCCGCCGAGCTGATCGGCCTCGCCCGCGATCAGGCCCGCCCAGCGCGACCCGATCACCTCGCCTTCCTCACCGAGCGTGCAGGTCACCACGGTCACCGGCACCCCGAGGCGCCGGTAGTGCGCGATGGTGCCACCGGTGGTGAGCGACTCGTCGTCGGGGTGGGCGTGCACCAGCAGCAGTCCGCCGGTGTCGCTGATTCCATGCATTGGAAGTCCCTCTCGTCCCATCGTCAGCCCGTTCGAGGCGACCGTTGGATACTAGCTGGCTCCCAATTCAAACCCTGGAATGATCGAAATCCCCGCAAACGAAAAAAGCCGATGGGCCGCCCCGGGCATCCTTTCGATTCAGCTGCGACATCGAGACCTCTTTGCTCATGAATGCACGAACAGAGACGGGCGGAAATTCGAAATACTGCAAACAGAGGCGACAGCAAACGAATCGAAGATAGATAGACTACATTTCGGCCGATAGAAGCCCGGATGACACCCGGCGCCCTCCCGCGAACTTCGGTCCTGACATGCGGCGGTGGATCGGCTGCCGAGGGGCTGCGACCAGGCGCTGACCGACCCCTCGGCAGCTTCACCTGCGGAGATCTACTCGATCGACCCGCTACAGCTGGACACAGTACCAATCATCGATCAACGAACCATCATTTCTCTGAACGATCTTGTACTGGCCCGGGCACTGCTGATCGACAGCATTCTTACACGAGCCGTCGGTATAGTGGCAACTTCCCACATATGTATCGGCATGTGCAGGCGCAGCCAAAGCCGCCAGACAACCTACCGAAATTACCGACGCGGCAACAGCGGCGCTGAAACGCATACCCATAATGGAACCCCTCCCAAAGAGTGCGACATGATGTGGTCGCACGCTGACGAGCGTAAAGGACAACGCTGAGCCTGACAAGTGTGTGCCCAGCACATCCAAAGCAATCGTCACGGCAACTTTCGCCATTGCGCCGCGTCGCCGAAGATACCCACCTGGATGGCGCCGGACATCGACACGCCATCCACCCGAGGACCGGCCGCCGCAACGACGTTGTCCTGGACGATGGGTAGAACACTGGCGAGTTCCCACAGCCGAGGCTCGACCTCGGCCACGATCCGGCCGACATCTGTTCCTCGCAGCGCCTCATCGATCAACGGCTGGATCACCGGATCGCAAACTCCTCCGAGATTGCTCGGTGCCCGTTGATACGCGTCGGCAGCAGCTGTAGCCGCACCGTCCGCGCCGATTGCCTCGCGTGGCGCGCAACCGTAACGCGACGCTAGTACCGTCGCCGGATCAGCTCCCGCCAGCTCCCAGCCGACGATGGCATCGACACCTGAGTCGACCAGCTGCTTCCCGTACAGTTCGTCGGCCGGAACGCCTCGAACCGTGGCATCGATACCGGCGCTGCGCAATTGGTCCGCAGCAGTGTTGGCGACGGCCAAGGCCACCGTGTCCTCGGCGACCGCGCCGATGCGGACCGTCAACGCCTTACCAGTGCGGACTATCGAGCGCGGCTGCGGAGCTGGCGATGTGGGCGAGTTGGTCTGCACCGTTTCCGGTGCGCGCCCGAATCCTGCCTCGGCCAGAAGGGCGAACGCTTCGTCGGTACTCATTCGCCCTGGCGCTGTCGGACTGTAGCTGGGACTCGACGGTGGAAGTATTTGTGCGCGCGCGGGCTCCACCCAGCCGCCCGACTGCGCCCCGACTGTCGCCAGCAGACCTGGATCGAGCAACGCAAGCACGGCCTTGCGCACCCGCGCGTCGCTGAGATCGCCAGAGCGACCGTTCAGTGCCAGTTGTAGCTCACGAGCCTGCGGCATGATCGTGGTACGAACCGACGGAATCGCGGCGAGTTGCGCCCGAGTAGCCACGCCGCCGTGCACCAGCGCCATCTGTGCGTCACCGGTGCGCAACGACTCAGCAAGCTGAGACGAGGTCCCACCGCGACGGAACAGGATTTGGTCGGGTGCCGCCGGGGTGCCCCAGAAGCGATCATTGCGTTCCAGCAGGATCTCGTCGCGGCCCCGGTCGACACGCATAGTGAAGTTTGCCCCCGACACCGGAATCCGTTCGGCCAGACCGCTGGTGAACCCTCCCGGTGAGTCCTTGACCAGGTGCGAAGGGAGAAGATTCGAAAACAGCTCGCGCCAAGCCGGATACGGCTGCGACAAGGTCACGATGACAGTCTTTCCGCCTCCCGCCGACGAAACATCGGAGATCAGACGATAGCCTGCCGGATCGACCACTCCGGGCTGCGTGACCATCTGCTGCCACAAGAATCGGAAGTCTTCAGCCGCGATCGGCGCTCCATCGGACCAGTTCGCCTGGTTACGGAGAACGTAGGTGATGGTGAACGGATTCTGCGCCGACACCTCAGCCGACTCGATCAAGGACGCATCGGGTACCCAGTCCACCGCTGTGGGCTCGACCGGGTTCGGAACCGGCCGAAACGGACTCGGCAGCACCATCGAACTCACCGCATTCGTCGCAGGCGACTGATCCGAGCGCAGATGCGGATTGAAGCCGATGCCGATGTCGTCGATCGCGACCACGACGGTGTTCTTGCCCGGCTTGGCCTGGGTGGTCTTGGGGGAATCGGTGCTCTCGATCGGCGGTGGTGGATTCGCCGTGCAACCGGCGAGGACCGCCGACGCGGCCATCGCCACCACTGCTGCGCGCCACTTCGCGCGTCTGACCCCCGAACTCACGTCCGGCACTCTACCTGCCCCATCTGTCCGGGGGCGCGCACGCGCACCCCACCGAAACGAACGAGGGGACGGTACCGAAGCACCGTCCCCTCGACTCGGGTACTACCTAGGACCCGGCGGCCGCGCGGTCGCGCGCCTTGCGGCGGGACAGATCGCGGGCACGCTCGTTGGCGCCGAGCACGACCTTACGCACGCGGACCACCTCGGGGGTGACCTCCACGCACTCGTCACCGGCGCAGAACTCCATCGCCAGCTCGAGGTCCAGGGCCAGCGGCTTGGCCAGGGTCTCCATCACGTCGGCGGTCGCGCTGCGCATGTTGGTCAGCTTCTTCTCGCGGGTGACGTTGATGTCGAGATCCTCGGCGCGCGGGTTGATGCCGACGACCATGCCCTCGTAGGTGTCGGCACCCGGCTCGACGAAGAACTGACCGCGGTCGGCCAGCTGGATCATCGCGAACGGGGTGACCGTTCCGGCCCGGTCCGACACCAGCGAACCGGTGTGGCGGGCGCGGATCTCACCGGCCCACGGCGCGTAGCCGTGGGAGACGGCGTTGGCGATGCCGGTGCCGCGGGTCTCGGTGAGGAACACGGTGCGGAAGCCGATCAGGCCGCGCGAGGGGACGATGAACTCCATGCGCACCCAGCCGGCGGCGTGGTTGCTCATCTGCACCATCTTGCCCTTGCGGGCGGCCAGCAGCTGGGTGATCGCGCCCAGGTACTCGTCGGGGCAGTCGATGGTCAGCTCTTCGAACGGCTCGTGCACCTTGCCGTCGACCTGCTTGGTGACCACCTGCGGCTTGCCGACGGTGAGCTCGAAGCCCTCGCGGCGCATCTGCTCGACCAGGATGGCCAGCGCCAGCTCACCGCGGCCCTGCACCTCCCAGGCGTCGGGACGGCCGATGTCGAGCACGCGCAGCGACACGTTGCCGATGAGTTCCTGGTCCAGGCGCGACTTCACCATGCGGGCGGTGAGCTTGTGCCCCTGCACCCGGCCGACCAGCGGCGAGGTGTTGGTGCCGATGACCACCGAGATGGCGGGCTCGTCGACGGAGATACGCGGCAGCGCCACCGGGTTGTCGATGTCGGCGAGGGTGTCGCCGATCATGATGTCGGGGATACCGGCGATGGCGACGATGTCACCGGCCACGGCGACCTCGCCCGGCTGACGCTCCACACCGATGGTCTGCAGCAGTTCGGTGATCTTGACCTGCTTGGCGCCGTCGGCGTTGATCCAGGTGACGTTCTGACCCTTGCGCAGCTCGCCGTTGTGCACCCGCACCAGCGCCAGGCGGCCGAGGAAGGCCGAGGCGTCGAGGTTGGTGACGTGGGCCTGCAGCGGCGCGTCCGCGTTGCCCTTGGGCGCCGGGATGTTGTTGAGCAGCACGTCGAACAGGGCGTCGAGGTTCTCGGCGTCGGGCGCCTGACCGTTCTCCGGACGCTCCTTGGACGCCTTGCCCTCGCGGCCCGAGGCGTAGAGGACCGGCAGGTCCAGCGCCAGCTCGGCGGCTTCGGCGGCCTCGTCGTCGAGGTCGGAGGCCAGGTCGAGCAGCAGATCGTGCGACTCCTCGACGACCTCGGCGATGCGGGCGTCGGGGCGGTCGGTCTTGTTGACCACCAGGATCACCGGCAGCTTGGCCGAGAGCGCCTTGCGCAGCACGAACCGGGTCTGCGGCAGCGGGCCCTCGGACGCGTCGACGAGCAGCACGACACCGTCGACCATGGACAGGCCGCGCTCGACCTCGCCACCGAAGTCGGCGTGGCCGGGGGTGTCGATCACATTGATGACGGTGACGGAGCCGTCGGGGTGGTGCCGGTGCACCGCGGTGTTCTTGGCGAGAATGGTGATGCCCTTCTCGCGCTCGAGGTCACCGGAGTCCATGACTCGGTCGACCAGCTCGGCTCGCTCTGCGAACGCGCCCGACTGACGAAGCATGGCGTCGACCAGCGTCGTCTTGCCGTGGTCGACGTGGGCCACGATGGCGACGTTGCGAAAATCGCGTGTAGACGACACGCCTCAATCCTCCTGCATGTTGGTGTATTGGCGCGCATTCAACTGGCATCGCGGCCTGTTACACCCTACCGGTACCCCGGTGGCCCACACGTGTCAGGCTTTGTACTTAGGCTACGCTAACCCGCATGGGCAAGGTGAAGGCCAAGAAGGTGTCGAGCCTGAAACCGAAGAAGAAGTGCTGCAGAAAGAAGACGCGCTGCTTCAAATGTCCCGTCGTCATCATGCGGATGAAGAAGGCCGAAGCGGCCGGAATATGCGGTAAAGATCTCAAAAAAGCGCTGAAGAAAGCGCGCGCCGCCTGACGCTGTGACGACGGGCGATGCGCCGTGGCCGAAACCGGCGTAGAACTGCAGGCATGGGTACTCCGCAACCGGCACTGCTCAGCGATCCCGAGATCACCATCGCCCTGGCGACCCTGCCCGGGTGGTCACACGAGGGCACCACACTCACCCGCACGGTGCAGGCGCAGAGTTTCCTGGCCGGCATCGAACTGGTGCGCCGGATCGCGGCGGCGGCCGAGACGGCCGATCATCACCCCGATATCGACATCCGCTGGCGCACACTGCATTTCACGCTGAGCACGCATTCGGCGGGCGGGATCACCGCCAAGGACGTCGCGCTGGCGCACAGCATCGACGAGATCGTCGGCTGACCTACCGGTTCGCCGCCACCTCGACCGGCGCGCGGCCGAGCGAGCGCACCTGCGCGCGCAGGGTGTCGCGACCGCGCCAGATCAGCCAGCCCAGCAGCACGAACACCCCGATCGCGTTGACCGCGCCCAGCCAGGCCAGCGGCCACGGCCGCGGGATGGTCCAGATGGTCGGCTGCGCGAACGAGAGCACCCACGGCACGCCGACCAGCATGGTCAGCACCCAGAACCCGGCGATGATCCGCGCCATCCGTTCCTCGCGCAGCGGCCCGTAGAGCAGCCACAGGGAGGTGGGGATCAGCCACACCCAGTGGTGCGACCAGGAGATCGGCGAGATCATCAGGCCGAACAGCTGCACCAGCACCAGGGTGCCGAGCCGGTCGTCGGGGCCGAGGGTGCGCCAGGCCAGCAGCGCCAGCACCGCGGTGACCAGCACCGCCGCGATCCACCACGGCCCGGACTGCACGTCGTGGCCCAGGATTCGGCTGATCGTGCCGCGCAGCGACTGGTTCCACACCGAGCCCACCGGCCCGATCCGGTCGGCGTCACCGAGCAGGGTGCCGAAGTAGCGGCGCGCCTCGTGCGCGTTGATCAGGAAGCTCACCGCCACGGTCAGGCCGAAGGCCGCCGCCGACCACAGCACCGTCGCCCAGCGGCGCCGCGCCACGAAGTAGAGGCCGGTGATCGCCGGGGTCAGCTTGATGCCCGCGATCACGCCGACCAGCGTTCCCGAGATCCACCAGCGCGCACTGCGCACCGCCAGCATCGCGCCGAACACCAGGAACACATTGACCTGGCCGTAGTCGATGGTGGTGCGCACCGGCTCGAGCCAGACGCCCAGCGCCGTCCAGCCCACCGCCAGGGTGATCCAGCGGGTCTGCCGGGCGCGCTCGGCGCCGACCAGCAGTTCCAGGCTGATCCGGATCACGCCGTAGAGCGCGGCCACCGTCGCCAGCATCCAGCCGACCGCCACCAGCGTGAACGGCAGGTAGTGCAGCGGGAAGAAGACCAGCGCGGCGAAGGGCGGATAGGTGAACGGCAGCGGGAAGTCCGGCGTCACTTCCGAATAGGTGAAATCGTAGAGCCGGTCGGTGAGCAGCGAGGCCGACCCGTCCACGTAGACGTGCAGGTCGACGACGTTGAGGCCGTTCGGCGCGAACAGCATCCAGCCCAGGCGGGCCAGCACGGACAGTCCGAGCAGCACGAGCGCCCATCGGAGATGTCTGTTCGATGCCATGGTGAGACAACCTTAACCGGGCTCCCACGCGCGCCTGCGCGCACGGGTTGACCAGCCACCCATCGACACCATCGGTAACAGTTGCATCAACATCCCCATCTGTAACACGGACCGGGGTTAGCGTCGATGAACACGGTTTCGGGTCCGGACGCGACATCGGGCCGGGCGGCTGTACAACACAGCGGCGTTGTCCCTAGAGTGACCCCGACACAGACGGGTTCGACACCTCGTCACCATCGCAACACCGAGGTAAGGACGGCTAGACCAGTGCTTCGTAGCCGAGGATCGCGGATCGCAACGACCGCTCTCGCCATCGCGGCCAGCGCCATGCTCGCCGCGCCGGCCATCGCCGCTCCCGCGCCCGCCCCGCAGGCGGCGCCGATCAGCGTTCCGATGGTGCCCGAGGGCGTCCCGGTCGACGCGCTCGCCGCCTTCGCCCCCGCCGTCGCCGGCCTCATCGCAGGCCCCGCCGACGTCGCCAACCCGCAGACCGCGCTGCTCGATCAGGCGCGGGCGCTGCTGGCCACGCTGAACCTCCCGCCCGCCATCAAGTCCACCCTCGAGCGGATCATCACCTTCCTCGACGGCAGCGGTGGCGGCGGCCCCGAGATCCCCGAGGACGGACCGGTCATCGCCCAGTTCCTCTACCCCACCATCGGCAAGGGCTGCATCGGTGACGGCGCCGATTCGGTCGGCACCGCGCTCGCGGTCGCCGGTCCGGCCCAGCTGCCCCCGCCCGGCCCCGCCGCCGGTCAGGCCGGTTTCGTGTTCACCGCGCTCGGCACCAAGGCGCCGACCGCCGAGCAGAACCCGCCGATGACGGTGCAGTGGCTCAACCTCGACACCCGCCAGTCGGCGATCCAGACGCTGACCGACGAGGCCAAGATCAACCCCGGCGGCCCGGCCACCCTCTCGGCCATCGCGAACACCGGCCACGGCCGCGTCGTCGCGGTCGTCTCCGGCTCGCTGACCACCGCCGCCGAGGGCGCCGCCCCGCGCACCTGCTCGTTCATGCCGACCCTGGGCTTCTTCACCGTCTAGGAAAGCACCGCCGAACCCGGTCCGTTCCCCCGAACGGACCGGGTTCGGTCGTTTCCGGGGTGTTCCGCCGCGCCCAGGGCATGTGGTAGACCGGGACGATGGCGACCAACCAGAGTGTCGGAGACCTCCGCTCGATCCGGAGCAGGAAATCGCGCCGGTCCATTCTGTCGTGGCGATCCGAGGGCTCGATCCTGTCGATCGGGTCGGCCTATTCGGTGCTCTCGATCGGCAGCGTCGGGTCGGTGCTCTCGATCGGATCGGTGGGCTCGTTCGGGTCGGCGATCTCGTCGGGGTCGTTCGTGAGTCTCGGGTCGGCGCTGTCGGGACTGTCCCGGTGGTCGCTGCTGTCCTGGCTCGGCGACCATGCCGCACCCGACAACCGGGCGGCGCTGCGGGTGGTGCCCGACGACGAACCGGAACTGCGGCTCGCGCCGACCTGTCACTGCCAGACCTAGCGGTTCACCACTGGCCGTAGTCCGAGGCCAGGACCCGGTTCAGGTCGACCCCGACGCCGTCGATGCTGCGCTTGTCGATCTCGAACTGGTGCAGATGCGCCTCGGGGTGCACATAGCCGCGCGGGGTGCCCCAATTGTGCTGCCAGAACCAGGAAGCCAGGCCCGCGTCGAGCGCGCGGTCGATGGTGGGGCTGTTGGCGTAGATGCCGACCAGCTCGTGGCCGAGAACCGATTCCCAGCCCTCGATATAGGGCGCGATCATCTCCACGAACTCGTCCTCGTCGGGGTTGTCGTCGATCGAGGCGTAGATCGGTGCCGAATCAGGTCCGCCCGCGGCACTGTGCAATTGCCAGCCGCGCTCGGCGCAGCGCTTACCGGCCTCGCGGCCACCGCGCCAGTCGGCGGTCGGGCCCTTGCCGAACTGATAGTTCGACACGATCGACAGGCCCTCCGACCAGAGGTCCTCCACCTCCGCGGCCCGCAGCGGCTTGCCCTCCATCCACTCCGCACCGGGCCTGCGATCGGAGACGTAGCGGATCACGCCGATGTGCCCGGCCGCGCGGATGGCCGCCGCCGAGGGCACGCCCGCGGCGTAATCGACCATGGTGCCGTAGGACTGGGCGGCGGCGGGGGCCGCGGACAGGCCCATCCCGACGGTGGCCGCGGCGGCGGCGAATCCGAAGAACTCCCGCCGGCTCACAGGGACAGAACGCATCGCAGGACTCCTTCGCGCAACCCGACCGTCAACCGGCGGCGTGCCCGGTGCGCCTTCCCCGAAACCTGCGCGCCGGGAGCCTCGAATGTCGACTCATTGCACCACAACCACAGGGGAACCGCCAGAACCAACGGTCACATTCGCCCCACGAGTCACACGGGCGTCAGGTGGCGCCGTCGATCGCCGCGCCCACGTCGATGGTCCGGCCGCGCGAATCGGCCAGCTCGGTGCTCACCACCGCGACGACCTGGGAGATGATCTGCTTCTTGATCCCGGCCAGCCGCGCCAGCGTGGCCGCGCGCAATCCCTTGGCCCGGAACTCCATCGAGATGTCCTCGACCGCGGGCGGCGGCACATCGATCACGATCTGCAGCGGCTCGGCGGCCCTGGCCGTGAGGACCAGCGGAATCCGCAGGTCGGCACGGTAGTGGTTGGCCTTGAGCACATCGACGGTGATGTCGAGGCCCACCGGCAGCACCATGTCGAAGACCCGCAGGTCACCGGGTGCGCCGGTGCCACGGTCGAGCACGCGCGGTTCCTCGATCGCGCCGCGCACCGTCACCGTGGCCGCGCCGCGCGGGCCCTCCGAGAGCGGGCCCACCTCGATCGGGCTGCCCGCCATCTGGCCGACCACCCCGTGCACGCGGTCGCGGGTGACGATGGTGGTGAAGAAGCGCAGGCCGAACTCGCGGTAGTCGATCCATTCGAAGACGGTGTCGTTGCGGTGCGGCGAGCGATAGCCGTCGAGGATGGCCTCGATGTCGAAGACCCGCGCCGAGCGGACCTTCGGATCACCGACGATGGCGTTCACCCGGCCCGCCACTTCGCGCTGCACCAGGCCCGCGATCGGGTCGAGCAGCATCTCCCACGCGCTGTCGACGGCCTCGGCGCGCAGGGTGAAGCTCACGTCGCGCGCGGTCACCGGGGCCACGTCGATCACCACCAGCAGGGGCGCGGCGGTGCGGGCGTGCAGCGTCAGGCCGATCTCGACGACGGCGGCCAGGCCCAGCTTGCGCCCGCCCAGCACCAGGTTGACGGCCAGCGTCAGCGGGATCTTCACCCCGAAGCTGAGCGCGTCACCGGGCGTGCGGGTGACCACCGGGGTGCCCAGGGTGCCCTCGGCGGCGAACCCGGCCAGCCCGGCCGGACCCAGCGAGAACGGGCCGATCTGCACCCCGCGCCCGGTCATGCCCGCGACGGCGGCGGCGATGCGGTCCTCGGTCACCGCGTAGGTGACGAAGCGCTCGCCGAAATCGGCGTAGTCGATCCACGTCGGGTCACGACGGGCCTCATCGGTCACCTGCGCATGCACATCGGACACCGTAACAACTCCTCCGTCCTGCCGATGAGGGGGAAGCAGGACGGAGGAGCCATCGGCGGCGCTGCCGGGCGCCGCGATCTCCATGGTACGGGCACCCGCGTGGTACCGCCGTCCAGGTTCATGGCAGTTGTCTTGAGCGACAAGAGATTTCAGAAACGCCCATACCCGACCAGATCGTCCGTTTCGGCGAGGGTGATGGTGCGGACCCGGATTCCGCCCAGTTCGTTGCCACCGATGGTGGTGATCGTCTCGCCGTCGGACTCCAGCACGATGTTGGTGTGCTGACCCAAGGGGCTGTCGGGGCCGTAGAGCACCACGTCACCGGCGCGCGGCCGGTAGCCGACATCGCCGCGGGTGAACCGGCCGACCTGCTGGTAGTACTCCTGCAGCGTGTAGACACCCGGGATACGCCAGGACCCGGAGTTCGGATTGGCCAGCGGCCTGCCCGCCTCGCGCATGGTCCAGCTGACGAAGTCGGCGCACCACGCCTCCTCGACGCCCTCGGCGTACTTGCGGCCGTCACCGGGCTGCTCGTATTCGCGCCGCAGCACCTCGACCAGGGCGATCTGCTGTTCGTCGAGGTGTTCGGTGTCCAGCGTGGGGAACGGCTCGCCCCAGTCGTGCTGCCACCACACCAGTCCGCCGACGATCACCGCCGTGGCCGCCAGCAGTCCCGAGATGCCGAGCATCCACCGGCCGACGCGGCTGGTGGGTTCTTCGGTCTGTACTTGCGTCATCGCCCCCCGCTTTCGTTGTGCCTGTGCACTCTTAGACGAACCGGAGGCGCGACAGGTTCCCCGAATCGGGAAACCGGTCGGTGTGCTCCGGAGCGGGCCGGGCGGGAGCACGACCACCGGGTGGACCCCTGCGCCACCCGGGCGTCGGCTCGGCAAACCGCGCTCTCGGCGCGCAGCAAGCGTGCGTGCCATCCCCTCCGGCGACATCCGCGCACGGGGGCGCGGACGTGGTTTCGAACACGTACCGCTCCGGAACACACTGACCGGACCAGCACGGACAGCGGCGCGTGGCGCCCGATCGTGCTGGACTGGTAGCCGTGCGGTTTCCCGCCCGGCTGTGAGAATTTTTGCGAACGCTTTACTGTCGGTCAAGCTAGACGACTGTCCCAATTTGTCCCATCGACGTAGCGGAGGAACGTGGCGTGGAAGACCCGCACGCACCGGTGGCGCGATTCCTGCGCGAACGCCGGGAGTCGGCGGGCCTGACCAGAGCCGCGCTCGGCGCCCGCGCCGGCATCTCCCCCGCGCTCGTCCAGAAGATCGAGCAGGGCACGCGTACCCCCACCCTCGAGGCGCTGACCTCGCTGTTCGAGGCGCTCGACGTGCCCGATCTGTTCCGCGAGCACCTGGTGTCGCTGTCGCTGTCGCCGCGCTACGACACCCCGGCCCCGGTCGTCTCGCCGGAGGTCCCCGCCGCCGATCTCACCCTGCTCGCCAACCTGACCCAGCCCGCCTGCCTGCTGGTGTATCCCACCTCCGACGTCGTGGCGACCAACCCCGGCTGGGATCGCCAGTTCCCCGGCATGGTCGCGGGCACGACGCTGCTGGAGTGGATGTTGCTCGACCCGGTGGCCCCCACGGTGGTGCTGGACTGGGAGCGCCAGATCCACCTGTTCGTCTACAGCTTCCGGGTCACCGCGCCCGGGGTGGTGCCGCAGGCGCGCATCGACGCCATCGTCGACGCCTGTTCGCGCGCGGCGGTGTGGGAACGGCTGTGGACCACGGTCCCCGACACCCCCGGCAACGCCGACGCCCCCGAATTGCTGCTGCGGCACCCCGAGACCGGCGAGCCGACGAGAACGGCCCTGCACAATCTGGAGTTCACCTTGCCGCGCCGCCCGTGGTCGCTGGTCACCGTGGCGCCGTACGCCTCGGGCAGAGGGAGTGACACGTGAAAGACGACCCGCACGCCTCGATCGCGCGCTATCTGCGCGACCGCCGCGAGTCGGCGGGGCTCACCCGCACCGCCCTCAGCGCGGCCGCGGGCATCTCCCCCGCCCTCATCCAGAAGATCGAACAGGGCACCCGCACCCCGACCGTGGAGACGCTCAACGCCCTGTTCGACGTGCTGGAGGTGCCCGACCTGTTCCGCGACCACCTGGTGTCGCTGTCCTACGCCGACCGCTACGACAGCTCGGTGCCCGACACCGGCACCGTGCCCGCCGCCGACCTGGACCTGCTCGAGTCACTCCCCTATCCGGCCAGCCTGCAGGTGTATTCGTCCTTCGACATCGTGGCGGCCAACGCGGCCTGGGAGCGGTATTTCCCCGGCCTGCACGCCGGCACCACCCTGCTCGAGTGGATGATGCTCGACCCCAGCTCCCGGGTGGCGATGCTGGACTGGCACAAGCAGGTGCACCTGTGCGTCTACGGGTTCCGGGTGATGAGCCCGGGGGTGGTGCCCCAGCGCCGCATCGACGAGCTGGTGGCGACCTGTTCCCAGGCCGAGGAGTGGGCCGAGTTCTGGACCACCGAACCGGACGCGCCCACCCACCTGGACCGCCCGGTCCAGCGCATCCGGCATCCGGAGACGGGCGCCTCGGTCACCATGACCATGCACGTGCTCGACTACACCATTCCGCGCCGGGAATGGTCGCTGGTGGTGTTCTCCCCGGTGCCGGACTCGGACTAATCGGTCTTGCGCATCGGGATGCAGGCGGTGAGCGCGATCGCGGCCACCGCACCGGCCATCGCGATGAAGAAGGCGGTGTGGAAGCCCTCGCGCGAGGGCAGCACGTGCGGGCCGAGCTGCATGGTCATGTGCGCGAGCACCACGCCCATCACCGCGGCCGAGGTGGACGTGCCGATCGAGCGCATCAGCGAGTTCAGGCCGTTGGCGGCCGCGGTCTCGGTGATCGGCACCGCGCCCATGATCAGCGCGGGCATGGCCGCGTAGGCCAGGCCCACACCACCGGCGACGATCACCGAGGCCAGCATGATCTGCCAGACGCTGTCCATCATCAGCACCGCGCACAGGTACCCGATCCCGATCACGGCCGAGCCCAGCGCCAGGGTGAGCTTGGGCCCTTTCTTGGCCGAGAGCCGCGCCGAGACCGGCGAGAGCAGCATCATGACCAGGCCGGTCGGCGCCATCGCCAGACCGGCGACCACCATCGACAGCCCGAAGCCGTAGCCGGTCGCCTCGGGGGCCATGAGCAGCTGCGGGAAGGTCAGCGACATACCGTAGAGCGCGAAGCCGACGGCGATCGAGGCCATATTGGTGAAAAGCACACGCGGACGCGCCGAGACCCGCAGGTCGACCAGCGGCGCGGACTGGCGCAGTTCGTAGAAGCCCCAGAGCAGGAAGCTCACCAGCGACGCGGCGAACAGACCGAGGATCGAGACGCTCGCCCAGCCCCAGTCGGCGCCCTTGGTGATGCCGACCAGCAGCGTCAGCAGCGCGATCGACAGGCCGAGCGCCCCACCGAAATCGAACTTCGCCGGGGTGCGCACCGGCGACTCGGGCACGAACACGAACACCAGCACCGCGCAGACGATGCCGAGGCCCGCCGCGGTCCAGAAGAGCATGTGCCAGTCGGCGTTCTGCGCGATCACCGCGGCGAAGGGCAGGCCGATGGCGCCGCCGACGCCGAGCGTCGCGCTCATCACCGCCATCGCGCCGCCGACCTTGGCCGGGGGCAACTCGTCGCGCATGATGCTGATGCCCAGCGGGATCGCGCCGACGGCCGCGCCCTGCAGCGAGCGGCCGACGATCTCGGGCAGCAGCGAGGAGAAGCTCGCGCAGACCACCGAGCCGACGATCATGAACCCGAGGTTGATCACCAGCACCAGGCGCTTGCCGAACATGTCGCCGAGCTTGCCGGAGATGGGCGTGGAGACCGCGCCTGCCAGCAGCGTCGCGGTGATCACCCAGGAGGCATTGGAGGCCGAGGTGCTCAGCAGCGTCGGCAGCGAGGGGATGATCGGGATGACCAGCGTCTGCATCAGCGACACGACGACGCCGACCGTGCTGAGCACCGCGATGAGTACCGCCGGGGTGATCCGGCCGGTTTCGGGGGTGGCCGGCGAGACGTCGGCGGTAGTTACAGACACGAATATGCACCGTACACAGCATGTGCATACTACACAA
Organism: Nocardia sp. NPDC004415; assembly: GCF_053602435.1. Taxonomy (NCBI): domain Bacteria; kingdom Bacillati; phylum Actinomycetota; class Actinomycetes; order Mycobacteriales; family Nocardiaceae; genus Nocardia; species Nocardia sp. NPDC004415. The sequence goes on along the minus strand of NZ_JBSGDP010000008.1, from coordinate 14,978 downwards.
TTTGGATTCGGGTGACTCACGCGACATAGTTGGCACATGTCCGATTCCGGCCCCGCCGACGACACCCCGTTCGCCCGCCTGGTTTTCGAGCTGAACCTGATCTCCCGGCACTTCCCGACCACCTCGCGGCGCCGCCCCGGCTTCCAGCTCGACCGCTCGGCATTCCTCATCCTCACCCGCCTGGACCTGGGCGAACCGCTCAGTCTCAAGGAACTGTCGGAGGCTTTCCAGCTCGATATCTCCACCATCAACCGGCAGGTGGGCGCGATGCTGAAGCAGCAACTGGTGGAGCGGGTGCCCGACCCGGACGGCGGGCTGGCCCGCAAGATCCGCGCCACCGCCGAGGGCAGGGCGGCGCTGGCCGCCGACCGCAAACATCGCGCCGACGGGATCGGCGTCGTCGTGGCCGACTGGGACGCCGCCGACATCGGCGAGCTGAGCAGGCTGATGCGCAAGTTCAATCGCTCGGTCGAACAGATCGAGCGCAACCCGTGGCCGAGACCGCCGCACACCGACAGCTAGCGCGCTAAGCTGCCGCGCGTGGTCACTCACCGGTCTGCCCGTCCGAGCTGGCTCGCCTGGGACAACTACTTCGTCGGCGTCGGCGGACTGGTCCTCGGCCTGTGTTTCGGCACCTGCGCGGCCCTGATCGCCGGGCCCGGCCGCAACCTCGCGGCGATCGCCCTGGTGGTTCTGGCCGGGTTGTGTGTCCTGCCCGCGCTGGTGCGCGCGGTGATCGAGCTGAGCGTCTGGCTGCGCCTGGCCGTGTTGGTGCTCGGCTTCGCGATCCTGCTGCCCGCGATCCTGGTCAGCCCCGACGTGCGCGACTGGGCCGCCGACCGCTGGCAGCAGGCCTGGAAGTGACCGCTAGAGATTCGGCCCCACGGCGAGCAGCAGTTGCAGCGCCTTCTGCAGGAACTGGGCCGACTGCCAGGTGAAATAGGAATCGGCCGCGGCCGCGGAGGCCTGCGCCGAACCGGTCGCGAGCTGCGCCGAACCGGTGGCCAGATTCGCCGAGCCGGTGGCCGACCCGGTCGCCGAGCCCGTCCCCGGCACGGCCGAAGCGGGCGCCGCCGCCCCGAGCAGCCCGATGGTCAGCGCGGCACCCACCAGGGCGACCCGCACGGCATACGGCTTGGACGTTTCACGACCGGACAACATCAACCTCGAACCCACTCTCGGAAATCACTGCGAGTATGCAGTATTCACGCCACAACTCGGCACCGAGCCCGATTCGCCCGGATTGAGTTCCGGGCGCCGGACTCCGCGCGAATTCTTCACCCCCGACCCTGTCCCATCATGACCCGTGCCGACAAGGGCCGATAGACACCGGATCTCGGGGCAGGCCGCGCCGGCCTTCACCGTCGTCCGGACGCGGGAACGCCGGGGTGCGCGAGTGCGCGACCCCGGCGTTCCCGGCGCGGTATCAGCGGAAGAAGCGGCGGGTCTTCTCGGCCGGCTCGGCCTGGCGGGTGGCCGCCTCCGCGCGCTCGCGCAGGACGTCGACCAGTGCCGTGCCGCGCTGCCGAGCGGCCTCGGCCAGCTCGGGCCCGCGGTCCTTGGCGATCTCGGCGAGGTGGGCGCCGCGTTCCTTCGCGGCCTCGGCCAGCTGCGGCGCGCGCTGACGGGCGAGCTCGCCCCAGTGCGCGCCGCGCTCCTTGGCCACCTCGGCCAGTTGCGGGCCCCGGTCACGGGCCAGCTCGCTGAGCTGCTGTCCGCGTTCCTTGGCGGCGTCGGCCAGCTGCGGCCCCCGATCGCGGGCGAGCTCGCTGAGCTGTTGTCCGCGTTCCTTGGCCACCTCGGCGACCTGCGGTCCGCGCTCCTTGGCGAACTCGCCGAGCTGCGCCCCGCGCTCCTGCGCGATGGCGGCAAGGTGCTCACCCTGCCCCTGTGCGGCATCGGCCAGCTGCGCCCCGCGCAGTTTGGCGGCGCCGAGGAGCGCGGCACCCTCGGCCTTCGAATCGTGGCGTTCCAGCGCCTTGCGCGCCCGCCAGCCCAGCGACGGCTTGCCCGCCGTGTCGGAGGCGGTGATCAACAGACCGCCGAGCAGCCCGAGATCCTTCAGGAACCCGATGCGTTTGACCGCGCGGCGATCCGGATCGGGTTCGGCCCAGAAGTCCTGTTCGGTGACCGTCCCCGGCACCACCGTCGCCGCCAGCACCAGCGCGGCGGGCCGCGGCGCGCGACCGCTGGCCAGCAACAACCCGCCCGCGATCTGCACCATCGAGTTGATCCGCACCCACTGCCCCGGGTCGTCGGGCACCTTCGCGGCGAGCGCGTCGGGCAACCCCGTGCGCCCCTTGTCGGCCAGCGCGGACGCGGCCTCCGCCCGAGGTTTCGGATTCATCAACCCGTTCACACCCCCGGCGACGAACGTGGTCGCCAGCAGAGTACGGGCCAGACGGCGGACAGGCTTGATCGGCATCGTGGGAATCCCTTCGTCAACGACTGGGGAGAACGCAGCTCCTCATCCTGCGTCTACCCGGGTCCCCCGAACCGAAACGACGCGCCGCCCGATGCATGCCCTACCGAGTGCGCCTTCGTGCACCGCGGGTGGCGGTCAGGCGGCGAGGGCGAGGTGGGTGCGGTCGACCTGCTCGGCGGTGGCCCGGTCGGTCAGGCGGGTGATCGCCTCGGCGACCTGGGCGGGCTGTTCGAGGATCACCGAGTGGCCCGCACCGTCGATCAGCACGAAATCCGCGTAGTCCACGGCGGCGGCCATGGCGACCGAGTGCGACGGGGGCGTCATCAGGTCGGCCGTGCCGCTCAGGATCAGGGTCGGGATCTGGGAGAGCGCGGGCAGCACATCGGTGCGGTCGTAGGTCATGAAAGCGCTCAGGAAACTCGCCATGGTGACGATCGGCGTCTCGTTGTGCATCGCGTAGGCCAGCGCCAGCACCCGCGGGCTGACCTTCCGGTCACCGAACTCCGCGGCCCGCACCACCGGCGCGAACACCGTGCACGCCACCCGCTTCACCCGCTGCATCAGCCGCGGCGCCCGCCGCACCGCCGCCTGGAACCCGGCGACGATCGGATGCCGCAGCAGCCGCCCGAAACCGGCGTCGGCGAGCCCGCTGGCCGCGGTCGCGATGAGCCCGACGCCGACGATCCGCGTGCCGATCTCGTCCCGATGCTGATCGGCGTAGGTCAGCACCGTCATCCCGCCCATCGAATGCCCGACCAGCACGACCGGCCCACTCGGCGCGACCGCGGCGAGCACATCGCCCAGATCGTGACCCAGCTGCTCGAGGTTGTAGGACCGCCCCGCCGAGGTCCCCGAGTCGCCGTGCCCGCGATGGTCGTAGCAGACGATCCGCGCCTCGGGATTGCCCCGCAGCAGCGCGTCGCGCACATCAGTCCAGGATTCGCTGCGCAGGCAGTGCCCGTGGATCAGCACGATCGTGACCTGCGCCGACCGCCGCCCGTACTCCCGCACCACCAGCTCGACCCCGTCGCTCGTCGAGACCGCGACACGCCGCTGCGCCGAGTGGGCGATTGTGCTGATGCTCGACATCGTGGCCTCCGGTTCCAGGTGAATTCGACAGGTTCAACTCTCCACCGGATCGGCCCCCACCAGCAGATCCCCGAGTGCTGACACCGCCGCACCGAGGGTGCACGGAATTCCCACCTAGGTGCACCGGCTTGACTGAAAATTTAGTCAGGATCTACGGTGGAGGGACCCAGAAGGAGAAACAGATGCGACGACGAACGTTCGTTCAGACCACGATGGCCGTGCTCGGCAGCGTGCTGTGGACCGGTTGCGACGACAGCTCCCGCGACGAGCCCGACGACGGCCGCGCCTGGCTCATGCCCGACGAAGCGCACCCCCACCAGCGCACCTGGATGGCGTTCGCGGCCGACGAACACATCTGGGGCGCGCACCTCGTCCCCGAAGTGCAGCGCAACCTGGCCACCATCGCCACCACCATCGCCCGCTACGAACCGGTCGCCATGCTGGTCCGGCCCACCGATCAGGCCCTGGCCCAGAGCCTGATCGGCACCGCGAACGTCGAGCTGATCCCCACCGATCTCGACGACCTGTGGATGCGCGACACCGGTCCGGTCTTCGTGCGCAGCGGAAACACCAGGGCCGGTGTCGACTTCAACTTCAACGGCTGGGGCGACAAGCAGCAGCACCGCGCCGACGCGAAGGTCGCGCAGTTCGTCACCGCCCGCGCGGGCGTCGAGACCCGGCACACCGATCTGGTGCTCGAAGGCGGCGCGCTCGAGGTCGACGGCGAGGGCACCGCGATCATCACCGAGAGCTGCGTGCTCAACAGCAATCGCAATCCCGGCTGGAGCAAGCGCGATGTCGAGGAGGAGCTCGACTACCTGCTCGGCATCGAGAAGGTGATCTGGCTGCCCGGCATCGCCGGGCACGACATCACCGACGGGCACACCGATTTCTATGCCCGCTTCACCGGCCCCGGCGTGGTCGTCGCCGGACTCGACAACGACCCCGACTCCTTCGACCACGACGTCACCCGCCGCCACCTCGACATCCTGCGCGCGGCCACCGACGCCCGCGGCCGTCCGTTGCGGGTGGAGGTGCTGGCCGGGCCGTCGACCGTGCGCGAGAGGTTCGAGAACGACGATTTCGCCGCGGGCTACATCAACTTCTACGTGTGCAACGGCGCCGTCATCGCCCCCGAATTCGGCGATCCCGCCGCCGACGGCGCCACCGCGGCCACCCTGACCCGGCTGTTCCCCGGACGCGACGTGGTGCAGATCAATATCGACGGCATCGCCGCAGGTGGCGGCGGTATCCACTGCACCACCCAGCAGGAACCCGCCGCCTGAGCCGCGCCCGGACGAACACCGGGACCTACTGTGAGGAATCGTGTCGGATCGTCGTACTCAGATCATGGAAGCCGCGGTGCGCGTCATCGCCCAGGACGGCGTGCGCGGACTGCGGGTCGACAAGCTCGCCGCGACCGCCGAGGTCTCCACGGCCCTGATCTACTACCACTTCAAGGACCGCGCGGGCATCCTGCGGGCCGCGCTCGCCCACATCAACCATCGCGCCCAGACCTACACCGACGCACCCACCACCGACCCGCGCGCCCGCCTCGAACAGATGCTGCTCCAGGAACTGCAGGACACCGCCGACGTGCGCGAGACCAGCCTTGCCTGGGGCGAACTGCGGGCCACCGCCGCCTTCGACCCCGAGCTGCGCACCCCGCTGCGCACCACCACCGAATCCTGGAACGCCGATATCGCGTCCCTGATCCGCGCGGCGACGGACGCGGGCAGCGTCGCCACCACGGTCGATCCGGCCGACGCCGCCGAGCGCCTCACCGCGCTGGTCGAGGGTCTCAGCGAACGATGGCACAGCGGTTCGCTCACCCTCGCGCGAGCCCGCGAACTCCTCGCCGGCGCCATCGCCCTCGAGTTGCCGCCGGCAGGCACCTGACGCTCGACACCCGCTGGTTGCCGGCGTCCCGGTGACGCGCGCCCGAGTTCGGCGTGCCCCCGCATCCGGGCCGACACCGTCCTAGACTCGCGCCATGACCGTGAGGATGAACAACGTCGGCATCGTCGTGGAAGACCTCACCGCGGCGATCGAATTCTTCCGTGAACTCGGCCTCGAACTCGAAGGTCAGGGCGCCGTGGAAGGCGAATGGGCGGGCCGCGTCACCGGCCTGGGCACTCAGCGCGTCGAAATCGCGATGATGCGCACCCCCGACGGCCACAGCCGCCTCGAACTCTCCCGTTTCCTCGAACCCGCCGTCATCGCCGACCACCGCACCGCCCCCGTCAACGCCCTCGGCTACCTGCGCGTCATGTTCGAGGTCGACGACATCGACGCCACCCTCACCCGCCTGCGCGCCCACGGCACCGAACTCGTCAGCGACGAGGTCGTCCGCTACGAAGACGTCTACCGCCTCTGCTACCTCCGCGGCCCCGAAGGAATCCTCCTCGGCCTCGCCGAAGCACTCCACTGACCGCCGCGGGTCACCGCGCCCGGTTGACCCGCACCGCCTCGTTGATCAACGCTTTGAACGCCTCGGGATCGAGCTCGTCGTCCTCGTGCAGATCGATCGACCGCCCCACCGGCGCATGCAGACTGGCATTGAACAGCCCCTCCGGATCCTTCACCGAAGACCCCTTGGCAAAGTTCACCTTCACCTTCCCCTTGTACATCTCCAAGGTGCAGATCAACCCGTCCAGCGAAAAAGCCGGAACCCCCTCCGGATTCGACGGCTTCTTCCACTTCATCTCCTCGACGACATCCGGCTCCGCCGCCTTGATCAGCGCCCGAATGTCCTCCACCCGCCCGACCCGCCAGTCCTCAGCCATCCCCCGATGATAAGCCGCACCTCACACGTTGAAGCGGAACATGCGGAGACCATCCGACATGTTCAATATTTCAGCATGTTCACTTAAACTGAACAACATGGAAGGTCGAACGCGCGACAGCGACATCGCTCGCAGGCTCGCCGAGGTAGCGGCGGCGATCTCGATCGATCTCCGGATCCTGGACTGGACCTCACCCCAGACAGCCCTCGTCGAAGTCGGCCGGAAGAGCTCCAGCACGGTGTACCAGATGGCGTGGCTACCCCATGCGACCCTGTCAGAGCTCGCCCGTATCGACCAGCACCCCGGCTCGCATCGTCTGCTCGTCGCCAGTTCCCAGATCAGCAGCCGAACCGCCGACGCGCTCCGAGACGCCCACATCGACTTCATCGACTACGCGGGAAACGCCCACCTCGACTTCGGTCAGATCCTCATCGACATCCGGGGACGCCGTAGCGCACTGACGCGCCAGGACCGCCGACACACCGAAGCCAATCTGTTCAGCGCAAGACGAATGCAGGTCCTCTTCGGGATCTTGTCGTGGCCGGGCCTGCTCGATGGGCCGGTTCGCAGCATCGCCCAGACGGCAGGTACATCTGTCGGCATCACCCAATCGACGCTGGAAATCATGAAGGAGTCCGACTACCTGGTCGGAAGGTCGCTCCATCGCCGAGACGAACTCCTTGATCTCTGGTCCGCCGCGTATCGAGGCACCCTCCTGCCGAAGATTCGGGACCACGCCTACGCAGGCGACATCCGGGACTGGACACCACCGCCGGGACACCTGGTCAGCGGCGAATCCGCGGTCGACACCATCAGACACCCCCAAACGCTGACGGTCTACACCCGGGACTTCGATCCCATGGTGGCCATACGCAACGGCTGGCACAGATCCGACGATCCGAACATCGAGATCCGCCAGAAATTCTGGACCGAACCCGCCGGTGCCACCGATCCCCAGCCATTCGGCGCGTTCACGGACTCGGCAGCACCACCGGTCCTGGTATACGCGGATCTCCTGGCGTCGAAAGAACCACGACAGGCCGAAGTCGCGGAAGCCTTGAGGAGAGACGACCTTGTTTGATCCTGAGCGCATCGACGAACAGTCATCGGATCTGATCGACAAGGTGATCGCCGAACTGGTATCGGCCACCGGCGCGAACGACGCGTCGATCATGATCATCGGCGCGCACTGCCGCGACCTGGTGCACACATCGTTCGGCCGTACCGAGGGGCTGCGCTCCACCAATGACGTGGACATCGCCATAGCCGTCGCCGGCGATGCCGACTATCGACGGATCGTCGCGGCGCTGCCTCGATCAGGAACCACCGACATTCGCTACTCGATCGCCGGCATCGCGGTCGATGTCGTCCCGTTCGGCGAGATCGAAGACCCGACCGGGACGACAGTCCTACCAGGCAGAAAGGACTCCCTCGATGTTTTCGGCTTCCGAGAGGTCTTCTCCCATGCCGAGGAACTCGTCTTGCCGAGCGGCAACCGGGTCCGCCTACCCACGCCTGCCGGTTACGCCGCTCTGAAACTGAAGGCCTGGTGCGACAGGTCGGTCAACGGCGAGTACAAAGACGCTGAAGACATCTCGATCGCATGCAGCTGGTACCAGAACGACCCCGATATCCGTGCCGAGCTCTACGGACCGCGCACCGACCTGCTGCTGAAAGCCGAGGTCGATGTCGACACCGCCGCGCTGTATCTCCTCGGCGAGCACATATCGACCGTCCTCGGAACGACGCGAGTAGCGGAGTTGTCCGAGTCCTGGAAGCGAACCAACCGCGACCTACTCATCGAATACTTCGCTCGTCAACGGTCGAAAACGCATCCCGACCGCATGGCAGCACGCCAGGCGGTCGACAGCCTCACAGCCTTCTTACCTGCGTGAACCCACAGCCGGATTACACGTTGAAGCGGAACTCGACGACATCGCCGTCGGACATGATGTAGTCCTTGCCTTCCATGCGGACCTTGCCTGCCGCCTTGGCGGCGGACATGGAGCCGGCTTCGACCAGGTCGGTGAAGGCGACGAGTTCGGCTTTGATGAAGCCGCGTTCGAAGTCGGTGTGGATGACGCCTGCGGCCTTGGGGGCGGTGTCGCCCTGGTGGATGGTCCAGGCTCGGGCTTCCTTGGGGCCTGCGGTGAGGTAGGTCTGCAGGCCGAGGGTGTGGAAGCCGGCGCGGGCCAGGGCGTGCAGGCCGGGTTCGGTCTGGCCGATGGATTCGAGGAGTTCGAGGGCGGACTCGTCGTCGAGTTCGAGGAGTTCGGCTTCGACCTTGGCGTCGAGGAAGACGGCGTCGGCGGGGGCGACGGCGGCCTTCAGTTCGGCGACCTTGGCCTCGTCGGTGAGCACCGATTCGTCGGCGTTGAAAACGTAGAGGAACGGCTTGACGGTGAGCAGCGAGAGTTCGCGCAGCAGCTCGGCGTCGATCTTCTTGCCCGCGGCGAACAGGGTGGTTCCGTCGTTGAGGAACTCCTGGGCGACCTTGGCGGCGTCGAGCAGCGGCTTGCGGTCTTTCTTGACCTTGGCTTCCTTCTCGAGGCGCGGGATGGCCTTCTCGAGGGTCTGCAGGTCGGCCAGGATGAGCTCGGTCTCGATGACCTCGATGTCGGCGGTGGGGTCGACCCGACCGTCGACGTGCACCACGTCGTCGTCGGCGAACACGCGCACGACCTGGCAGATGGCGTCGGCCTCACGGATGTTGGCCAGGAACTTGTTGCCCAGGCCGGCGCCTTCGGAGGCGCCCTTCACGATGCCGGCGATGTCGACGAAGGACACCACGGCGGGCACGATCTTCTCGGAACCGAAGATCTCGGCCAGCTTGTCCAGGCGCGGGTCCGGCAGCGGGACCACGCCGACGTTGGGCTCGATGGTCGCGAACGGGTAGTTCGCGGCCAGCACGTCGTTCTTGGTCAGCGCGTTGAACAGGGTCGACTTTCCGACATTGGGCAGGCCGACGATTCCGAGGGTGAGGCTCACGAGGATCAGATCCTACGCGGTGATCCCCCGCAGCCTGGTGGCACCCAAGCGATCGGCGCGGGCGAGGACGAGGCTGTGCACGGCGCGCGCGGCGGCGGGACCGATCGGGGTCACCACCGCCAGGACCTGACCGGACCCGTCCGGCGCGGCGAGCATGTCGTAGGAGACGGGGATCTCGCCTGCCTCGCGATGACGGATCAGTTTGGTCCCGAAGCTGCGTTCGCGCACGGTGTGGTCGTCCCACCAGGTGGCGAACTCCGGACTGGCAGCGCGCAGTCCGTCGATGAGACGGTCCAGTTCGGGGTCGTCCGGGTACCGGGTGCGGTTGCGGCGCAGGTGGCCGACGGTCTCGCGGGCTATCTGTTCCCAGTTCGCCTGCGTCGCCCGGGAGGTGGGGTCGAGGAAGATCATGTGCGCGACATTGACCCCGGCGACGAATCCGTCGCCGAGCAGCGCCGCGGCCGCGTCGTTGCGCGCGAGGACGCCGAAGCGGTGGTCCATCAGGTAGCCGGGCCAGGGCAGGCTGTCCACGATCAGGCGCAGTGAGTCCCGCACCGGCCCGGGGGTGTGTGGTGTGGGCGGCGCCTCGCCTCTGGCCAGCAGGTGCAGGTGTGTGCGCTCGGCCGGACCCAGCCGCAGCGCGTCGGCGATGCCGTCCAGGACGCCGGAGCCCGGGGTTCCGGCCCGGCCCTGTTCCAGCCGGATATACCAGTCGACGCTGACGGCGGCCAGCTGCGCCACTTCCTGCCGCCGCAGGCCGGGGGTCCAGCGGCGGCCGGTCTCGGGCAGTCCCGCCTCGCGCGGACTCACCCGCTCGCGCGCGGCACGCAGGAAGGAACCGAGCTCGCAGGCACGTCGCGGGGTCGTCATGGCGTCGATCATCGCCCGGCGCCGGGCCTGCCGCGAATCATCGTGGTATCGCGGGTACCAGGCTCGACACGCTCTCCCGGACGACCCCACCGCGGCGCGAGGGTGGTTTCGGCAACCCCGCCCCGTGTCACAAGGAGTCACCCATGACCATCGCCCGCACCCTGGCGAGCATCGCACTGCCCGCTGTCGCGCTGCTCACCACCGCCTGCGGTGACGCGAACACCCCGGCCGACGATACGACCGCCGTGCGGTCCTACATTCCGGCCGGGACCCCGACGTTCACCGTCACGAGTCCCGATCTGCCCGACGGCTCGGAAGTCCCCGGCGCCGGTTTCGCCGCGAGCCTGGGCTGCACCGGCGACAACGACGCGCCCACCATCACCTGGTCGGGCGCGCCTGCGGCGGCGAAGAGCTTCGCGCTCACCGTGTTCGATCCCGACGCGCCCACCGGCTCCGGCTTCTGGCACTGGCTGACCTGGGACATCCCGGCCACCGCGACCAGCGTCACCGATCCGGCCCCGGCGGGCGCGGTCGCGGGCACCCACACCGCCGGGGGTACCGGCTATCTGGGTCCGTGCCCGCCGGTCGGTGACCCGGCGCATCGCTACCGGTTCACCGTCCTGGCGCTCGACACTCCCAGCCTGGGGCTGCCGCCGACGACACCGCCCGCGCTGGTCACCTTCACCCTGCGCGATCACATCATCGGCGAAGGTCACCTGACCGCCACCGCCCGGCGCTGACCGGATCAGGGAACCAGTACGACCTTGCCCAGGTTGGCCCGCTGCTCGATGACCGCGTGCGCGGCCGCCGCGTCGTCGAGGGCGAACTCGGCGTGCACGACGGGGTGCAGCAACCCGGAGGCGTAGTACTGCCAGACCTCCTGGCGCAGGTCCTCGTAGCGGGCCGGGTCGCGCTGGGCGAGGCGGCCGATGCGGAAGCCGGTGAGGGTCTTGCCGCCGGCGAGCAGGTCCTCGGCGTCGATCAGGCCGCCGCCGGTGCCGTAGGTGACCACGCGGCCACCTTCGGCCAGCCCGGCCAGGGTGCCGCCGAGACCGGTGCCGCCGACGCCGTCGAGGGCGTAGTCGGCCTGCTTGCCGCAGTGCAGCTGGTCGTAGGTGAACACCTCGTCGGCGCCGAGTTCGCGCACGAAATCGGCCTTGGCCGGGTCCGAGACGGCGGCGACGACCCAGGCGGCGCCGCGCACGCGGGCCAGCTGGACGGCCAGGTGGCCGACACCGCCGGAGGCGGCGGTGACCAGGGCGGTCTCGCCCTCGCGCGGGGCGGCGGTGTCGAGTGCGCCGAGGGCGACCAGGCCGCTGCGCATGAGCGCGACGGCGTCGACCGCCGAGGCGCCGTCGGGGATGGCGCTGGCCTGGTCGGCGGCCAGCACGACGTATTCGGCGTAGGCGTCGGAGGTGCACAGGCCGACGACGCGGTATCCGGCGCTGTAGCCGTCGACCCCGTCACCGACGGCGACGACCTCACCGGCGACCTCGGCGCGCGATTCCTGCGCGACCGGCTGGGCGCTGATCCGCCGGATCGACGACAACGTGACCCCGATGGCCTCGACCCGGACCAGCAGCTCACCGGCGCCGGGCACCGGCACCTCCGCCGCGACGACCTCGAGCGCCTCCGGACCACCGCTGCGCTCGTACTGAACCCGCCGCATGACACCTCCTACAGATTTGGGCGAAGGCGCAACGGTAACCGGGCGAGTGCGCGTTTCCACAGGCCATGGACGTGTGAGTGCGAAATCTCACCGACTCCGCGACACTGCGGAGAGCACCTTCACGAAACGGTTACCCCACTCCGGTGGCCGGGACGCGTGCGTCATCCCACACCGTGGCGGGCTTGACGGACGCCGAGCGCGCCGTCCCGGCGTAGCGTGGCCGGTATGGAGCCGAGCACCGAGGTGGTGACCGCGGCCCCCGCGCCGGTGCTGGCAGCGTTCATCGACCGGTACGTGGGCTACCGGCTGGCGGGCTTCGCCCCCGGCCTGCACCGCGGGCTGCCCTCGCGCCACATGACCTTCATCGTCGCGATCGGCCCGACCATCGACGTGGTCGCCCAGACCGATCCCCGTCAGGCGCCGGGCCGCTACCGCTGTGTCCTCAGCGGCCTGCAGGCGAGCCCCGCGATGATCGCGCACACCGGCTTCCAGGAGGGCGTCGCCATCGAGCTGACACCGCTGGGCAGCCGCGTGCTGTTCGGCATGCCCGCGCGCGAACTGTGGGATGTGTCGATCGAATGCACCGACGCGCAAAGGATATTGGGTGATCAGCTCGCCGATGCCGTGCAGTCGCACCGGGATTGGCCGGACCGCTTCGCCGCCTGCGACCGGGCGCTGCTGGCCGCCGCCCGCACCGAGTCGCTGGCCGGGCCCGAATTGACCTGGGCCTGGCGCACTCTCGTCGGCACCGGCGGCACCTGTGAGATCACCCCGCTGGCCGAGCGGATCGGCTGGAGCCGCCAGCACCTGACCCGCAAGTTCACCGCCGAGTTCGGCGCGAGCCCGAAACTGGCGGCCAGGATCATCCGCTTCGAACGCGCCCGGCACATGCTCGCGGCCACGCCCTCGTTCGTCTCCATCGCCCAGGTCGCCGCCGCCTGCGGCTACTACGACCAGGCCCATCTCGACCGCGACTTCGCCGAACTCGCCGGCTGCTCGCCCACCACCTGGCTGACCGAGGAGGAGGTTCCATCCGTCCAAGACCCGAGTACCGCCGACACGCGAGGCTGAATCCATGGACACCACAACCAACACCGTGACCGGCGTCTGGCCCTGCCTGGCCTTCGACGACGCCCGCGCCATGATCGAATTCCTCACCACCGCCTTCGGTTTCACCGAGACAGCGGTCTACGCCAGAGAAGACGACCCGTCGGTCGTCGAACACGGGGAACTGCGCTGGCCCGCGGGCGGCGGCATCATGTTCGGCTCCACCGGCCGCGACGAGTCCCCCTTCGGCAGCCGCCCCGCCGGCACCGCCTCCCTCTACCTGATCACCGACGACCCCGACGCCCTGCACGCCCGCGCCACCGCCGCGGGCGCGCGGATCATCCGCGGGCTGCGCGACGAGGACTACGGCTCCCGCGGCTTCAGCGCCGCCGACCCCGAGGGCAACCTCTGGAGCTTCGGCACCTACACCGGGGAATGAACGAACGCGGTGGGCGGCTGGAGTAGCCGCCCACCGCGTCCGCCGGTGCCGAGAATCGCGGTCGGTCACCGTGGGTTCGACAAGTTACAGCGAACCACCCCCTCCGACCAGCCACGGGTTGAACTCGCACACCAGGTTCGGGCTGCTCGCCGGATCCAGCGCGCGCAGCGCGATCGACAGGGCCCGGGGCGAGTACATCATCGTCAGGTGGTCGGAGACGTCCTGCTCGCAGCCGTCTTGGAGGGTGATGTTGTTGACCGTGGCACCCGGCCCGGCCTTCAGGAAGGTCAGGTCGTAGGGGTTGGTCACCTCGTCGTAGCGGGTGCCCACGACCGTGTAGTCGACCCCGGCGACGGTGTCACCGTTGGCGTTGAGCTGGTTGACGAAGTCCGAGCCGATGGTCTGCTGGATGCCCGCGTGGCCCACGAAGATCTCGATGAACCCGAGGATGTCGATGCCGAGGTTGTTGATCATGCGGCCCAGCGCGCCGATGCCGTCGAGCGAGGTGCCGTGGTGGGTGGCGCCGAAGGTGATCAGGTTCTTGACCTTGGCCGCGCCGCCCTCGTACTTGGTGTACCAGTTCGACATCGACCCGCCCTGGGAGTGGGCGACCAGGTCGACCTCGTCGGCGCCGGTCGCGGCCAGCACCTTGTCGACGAATCCGGCCAGCTGCTTGGCCGAGTCCTGGATGTAGCCGGTGCCCATCACGCCCGGCAGCACCGAACCGAGGCCACCGCCCTCGAGCAGGTTCGAGCGCCCGTAGTTGAAGGTGAAGGTGCAGTAGCCCGCGTCCTTGATCGGCTGGCTCATGTAGGCGTAGCCGTTGTAGGCGTTCATCCAGGTGCCGTGGATCAGCAGGACCGGACGCGGGTGTTCGGCGGTCGGCTTGCAGTTCCAGTCGTTGGTGCCGGGCGGGGCCGCGTCACCGTTGGACAGGCCGTAGGCGAACGCGGGCAGGAACGCCGTCTGCCGCGGCCCCCAGCCCTTGGTGTCGCTGGAGTAGCCGCCCGCCGACCCCGAGCTGGAGCCCGAGCCGCCGTAGCAGTCTCCCGACCCGTTGCCCGAGCCCGTGCCCGACCCCGAGTTGCACCCCGACCCCGACGCACTGCCGCTGTCCGCGATGGCACCCGCGCCGATGATCTCGGCCAGCGCCTGCTCGGTGGGTTCGGAGGTGGGATTCGCCGAGGCGCCGGCCCCGGACAAGGCGACAGCGAGAGCGCTGACGCCGATCATCACTGCCGCATGCATGCTGCGTCTGCGGCCGCCGGTAGTTCGCATAAAGACTTGCCTTCCGAAGGGAAAAGGATTCGGCCCATGAGCCGCCCCGAACCTAAGGCGAGAACAACGCGAAATCGTCCCGGTACCACCGCATCTGGACAGTTCACGAACTGATCACGAAAAACCCCATGGCCACACACAGGAAATAGTCGAGCATTTCCGAGAACGACAATTCGGCACCACGACCACCCACCTGACCAGGGCAGAAACACCGACACAGTGATCCACAACAGGCAACCCGATGAATTCACTGTCACCACTACACAAAACCCGAACAACTCCCCGCAACAACAACATCCCGACCCCGAGGAGGGATCGCCGACGAAGTCGGCGGTTCGCGCCCGTCCCGTCGATCAGGCGCCGTGGCGTACGCGACGAAGGAGCGAG